>CAYWHO010000201.1:0-4410 GCA_964458195.1 uncultured Arenimonas sp. | reverse complement strand
ATCCGACGCCGATCACCGCGCACGATTACCTGCTCGAGCGCCTGCGCGAGATCAAACTTGTATGATCCGGATCGCAATTTCGTTCGCAGCGGCCGCATGCATTGGCTTCGCTGGCTCGGTTCTCGGAAGCCCCGGGAGCGTGGACGAAGATGTGGAATTGGCATTTGGACTCAGCGAGAAACAGTTCGCCGATCTGACGGTATGTCACCTTGATGCATTGACGAAGACCTACCAAACGCTTGCAAGACGCGATCCGACGGTGGCGTCGGATCCGGCCTCGACTCGCATGGTGCTGGCGTCCATGGTCGTTGAGGCGACGGAAAGCGCAGTTTCCTGCATCGAGAAGCAGCATCTGCCGATTCGCCCTGAGCGCGCGCGTGCTTGTTATCCGGTGGCTGCATTCCTTCCCGCAGCCGCGCCCGCTTTGCGCGAGAGGGGAGGCAGCGAAGATGCCTTGTCGGACGCGTGGGCGTCCTTTTCGAACGATGAACTGGAGAAAAAGCTGCTTGCCGCGTGGTCGAGGCAGTATTTTCACTCGCACGATGAGCGATCGAGTGTGAAAGGGGTCTTCAAGCTGGCTCAATGCGTTCGATTCCCGGGTGCTTCACTGGAGCTGGACCCCGAGTTGATAAGGAAAGTCGCGGGCGACTGGGCGCAGTAACCCGGATTTCAGATCACACCATCCAGAAGAACACCGCCGCCATGCGCTGCTCGAGCAATTCGAGGCCGCAATAGGCGGTGGCGCTGTGCAGCAGGCTGGCGCTGTACAGCAGCATGCGGTTGAACTTGTTCGGAATCCGCACATCCTCGACGAAGGAGTTCGGCGGCACGAAGCGCGTGCCTAGCGCATCGACCATGTTGTTGTGCGGGGCCTCGACCTTGTTGCCGCCGAGTTCGCCGCTGGGCAGGCGTTGCCGGTAGAAGCTGGTGCCGCAGTCGGCCGGCGCATCCGGCGTCAGGTACAGCACGCCGGCGTAACGGCAGAGATTGCGCGAATCGGTGTGCGGCTTGGCCTGCGCCTCGCGCGCGCCGACGATCTGCACGCAGTTGTGGTTCAGGCGAGCGCCGCCCGGTGCGGTTTCGACCCGCAGTTCCGCCGCCCCGGTGACCTGTTTCACCCAGGTTTCGATCCGGCCGATTTCATCGGGCTGCAGGGCGGGAATCGCGCGACGGCCGGGCCAGGCCTCCGGTCGGTGCGGATGGCCGAGAATCCAGTCGGTCTTGGCCAGGCAGCGCTCGCGCACCTGCCCGGGATTCGGCAGCGCGTCGTCCAACACCCAGTAATTGCGGCCCTCGACCGGCGCTTCGTAAGGCAGCACGCGTATGCGCGCGGCATACGGATTGAAGTTGAAGGGGTCCATGGGCCGTCGTCAGTCCGCGTCGCGGAACTCCTTGCTGCGGCCGCTCACCAGGGCGCTGGCGATGGCGGAGGGCAGGTATTTGCACAGGAAGGCTATCAGCTTGTTGGTCTTGCCGGTGACCAGGCGCGTACGTCCGCGCTCGACCGCCTCCACGCCCTGGACCGCGACCTGCTCGCTGCTCAGCCAGAGGAACTTGGGCAGTTTGGAAATCCTGCCGCGCATGCCGTTGACGTCGTGGAACTCGGAGTAGGTGAAGCCCGGGCAAAGCGCCGTCACGTGTACGCCGCGCGGGCCTGATTCCAGCGCCAGGCATTCCGAAAAACGGATCAGCCAGGCCTTGGTCGCGCCATACAGCGTATGGCCGGCGGACGGCGGGGCTATGCCAGCCAGGGAGGCGACGTTGAGGATGCGCCCGCGGCCGGCGCGTTCCATCGCCGGCAGGTAGAGGTGGGTGAGTTCGGCGACGGCGGTGATCATCACTTGCAGGAAGTCGGCGTGGACTTTCCAGTCGCTGGAAAGGAAGCGGCCCGGCACGCCGTAACCGGCATTGTTCACCAGGGTGTCGACGAAGAGGCCGCGCGTTTGCGTTTCGGCGAACAATCGCGCCGGCGCCGCCGGATCGGCGAGATCCGCCGCGATCACCACGCAGGGCACCTTTTCGGCCAGTTCCCGCGCCAACGCTTCGAGCCGGTCCACGCGCCTGGCCGTCAGGATCAGGGGCTTGCCGCGGCGCGCGTATTCGCGCGCGATCGCCGCGCCGATGCCGCTGGACGCGCCGGTGACCAAGGCGTAAGCGGCCGGGGCTGGATTCATTTCGCGGTTTCCGTTCGGTGCGGGCAAGCGGGGAAGCTAACGCATATCGGCCGCCGGCGCGATTGCGGGATCGAGTGCGCAAGAGCGTGCGCGTGTTCGAATTCCGTCCTCCTATCCGTCGGCAACGAGCGGGAACTTTGGCCCGCGCGCGCGGCGGGGTATCCTTTGCGCCTGACCCCAGCGGAGGCGGTATGCGCCAGAAGATCGTGGCCGGCAACTGGAAACTGCACGGCAGCCGGGCCTTCGCCCGCGAGCTGCTCGATGCGATCGTGGCCGAACCGGAAATCGAAGGCGTGGAGCTGGTGGTCCTGCCGCCGCTGCCCTTCATCGGCGAATTGGCCAGCCGCTATTCCCGCCCCGCGCTTCGTTTCGGTGCCCAGGACCTGGACGTTCACGTGCAGGGCGCGTACACCGGCGAAGTCTCCGGCAGCATGCTCGCCGACGTCGGTTGCAGTTATGTGCTGGTGGGGCATTCCGAGCGGCGCGAGTACCACGGCGAGAGCAGCGAACTGGTCGCGGAAAAATTCGTCGCCGCGAAAAAGGCCGGGCTGATCCCGATCCTCTGCGTCGGCGAAACCCTGCATCAGCGCGAAGCCGGCCATACCGAATGGGCCATCCAGAAACAGCTCGATCCGGTGCTCGCCGCCGCCGGCAACCAGGCCTTCGACCAGGCCCTGTTGGCCTACGAACCGGTTTGGGCCATCGGTACCGGCAGGACCGCCAGTCCCGAGGAAGCGCAGGCCGTACACGCCTTCATCCGTAGCGAACTGACGGCGCGGGATGCTAATATCGCCCGCTTGCTGCCGATCCTCTATGGCGGCAGCGTGAAGCCCGCCAATGCCGCCGACCTGTTCGCACAGCCGGATGTGGATGGCGGCCTGATCGGAGGCGCTTCGCTCGCCGCCCGGGATTTCCTCGCCATTGCGCAAGCCGTGGCCCGCTGAAAACGAAAAAATGCTCCATACCCTGCTCAACGTCGTCTACGTCCTGATCGCGATCTCGATGATCGTGTTCATCCTGCTTCAGCGCGGTGCCGGCGCCCAGGCCGGTTCCGGTTTCGGCGCGGGTGCGTCCGGTACCGTGTTCGGCGCGCGCGGCTCGGCCAATTTCCTTTCGAGCTCCACCAAGGTGCTCGCGGCGCTGTTCTTCGCGCTGAGCCTCTTCATGGCCTGGCAGGCCACGCACGGCCTGCGCAAGCCGGAAGAAGGCAAGCCCGATCTCGGCGTGATGAGCAACCTGCCGGCGGCGCCTGGCGAGAAGGCTCCGGTCGCATTGCCGAGCGCACCGGCGCTTCCGGCCGCGCAGCCGCTGCCCGCCCAGACCACGCCGGTCATCGCGCCGGCGCCGCAGCCGGCGAACGGCACGCAACCCGCGCCCGCCGTCGAGCAGGCGCCGGCACCGGTCGAGGGCAACAAGGGCGGTTGATCCGCTGGTACAATCTCGCGTCTCGGTCCGGCGACGGAACGGGAACATGCCCAGATGGCGGAATTGGTAGACGCACTACCTTGAGGTGGTAGCGACTTAGGTCGTGGGGGTTCGAGTCCCCCTTTGGGCACCAATCCTTAGGAACAGATCATCGGCCGGCGACGGCGCGATGAGGCGAAAGCGCCGGGCGGCGCAGGCAAAGGAGTCGCGCATGCTGGGCGAATATCTGCCGATCCTGTTGTTTCTCGCGGTGGCCGGCGGCATCGGCGTCGCGTTGCTCGTACTGGGCTCGGTATTCGGGCGCGTGCTCACCGGCGCGCGTAGCGACGACGAAAAACTCTCTCCGTACGAATGCGGCTTCGAAGCCTTCGAAGACGCGCGCATGCAGTTCGACGTGCGCTACTACCTGATCGCCATCCTGTTCATCGCTTTCGACCTGGAAATCGCCTTCGTGTTTCCGTGGGCGGTGATCTTCCGCCAGCTCGGCTACGTCGGCCTCGTCGAGATGGGCATCTTCCTCGGCCTGCTGGTACTGGGCTTCGTCTACGTCTGGAAAAAAGGAGCGCTCGAATGGGAGTGATGCAATCCATCTCGAACGCGCTGCACAACCCGCTGCCGATCGAAACGGTCGACGACATCCTGCGTCCCGGGCCGGACAATCCGCTGATCGAACGCGGTTTCGCCACCGCCCGTCTGGACGACCTGGTCAACTGGGCGCGCACCGGTTCGATGTGGCCGATGACCTTCGGCCTGGCCTGCTGCGCCGTCGAGATGATGCACGCCGGCGCCGCGCGCTACGATCTCGACCGCT
>CAYWHO010000200.1:1243-4417 GCA_964458195.1 uncultured Arenimonas sp. | reverse complement strand
CGCTTCCGCGCCTGTCCGCTGTGCGAAGCCATCTGCGGCCTCGAGCTGCAATACGAAGACGAGCAGTTGACCGCGATCCGCGGCGACGAGGCCGACCCTTTCAGTCGCGGCCACATCTGTCCGAAAGGCAATGCCATCCTCGACCTGGAGCGCGATCCGGACCGCCTGCGCCAACCGATGCGTCGCGTCGGCAACGATTGGCAGGCGATCGGCTGGGACGAGGCGTTCGCGTTGGCCGGCGCGCGCCTGGCCGAAATCCAGCACGAGCACGGCGCCAGCGCGGTGGCGGCGTACCTGGGCAATCCGAACGTGCACCACTTCGGCCACATCGCCTATCTTCCGGCCCTGCTCAAGAGTCTGCGCACGCCCAACACCTTCAGCGCTTCGTCGGTGGACCAGTGGCCGCACCAACTGGTGTGTGCGGCGATGTACGGCCACCAGTTCCTGCTGCCGATTCCCGACGTCGATCGCACCGACTACTTCCTGATGCTCGGCGCCAATCCGCTGGCCTCCAACGGCAGCCTGATGACGGCGCCCGGCGTCGGCAAACGGCTGAAGGCGCTGACGGCGCGCGGCAAACTCGTCGTGCTCGATCCCCGCCGCACCGAAACCGCGGACATCGCCAGCGAACATCACTTCATCCGCCCCGGCAGCGATGCCTGGTTCCTGATCGCGCTGCTGCAATCGCTGCTGCGCCGCTCGGCGCCGAAGATCGACGCCTACGCCGGAAGACTGGCCGGTCTCGATGAAGCGACGCAGGCGATCCTCGCTTTTCCCGTGCACGATCTGGAAACGCGCACCGGCTTGAATCCGGAAACGATCGACCGAATCGCCGCCGAGTTCTCCTCGGCGCCACGCGCCGTGGTCTATGGCCGCATGGGCCTGAGCACGCAGGCGTTCGGTTCGCTCTGCCAATGGCTGATGCAACTGATCAACCTGGTCACCGGCAACCTCGATCGCGAAGGCGGCGCGCTGCCGAACGAGCCGGCGATCGCGATCACCGGGCCCGGCACCAGCCCCGGCCAGCGCGACCGCTGGCGCAGCCGCGTGCGCGGCCTGCCCGAATTCGCCGGCGAACTTCCCGTCGCCGTGCTGGCCGAGGAAATCCTGACGCCGGGCGAAGGCCAGGTGCGCGCCCTGCTGACCTGCGCCGGCAACCCGGTGCTTTCCACGCCCGACGGCCGCACGCTGGAACGCGCGCTGGCGCAACTCGATTTCTACGTCGCCATCGACATCTACATCAACGAAAGCACGCGCCACGCCGATCTGATCCTGCCACCGGCCTCGCCGCTGACGCAGTACCACTACGACCTGGTGTTCAACGGCTTCGCCGTGCGCCGCGTCGCCCGGCTGAGCGCGCCCTTGCGCGAACGCGACGCCAACGAACGCGGCGACTGGGAAATCGTCAACGGCCTGGGCGCCGCTTATGCGGCGGCGGCGGGCAAGTCCTGGAAAAACCTGCCGGCGCCGCGCGAGATGATCGCGGCGGGCCTGCAACGCGGCGATAGCGGCTTGGACTTAGCCGCGCTGGAAGATGCGCCGCACGGCGTCGACCTGGGTCCGCTGCAGCCTTCGCTGTTGCGTCGGCTGCAGACCGCGAGCGGCATGATCGAATGCGCGCCGCCCTTGCTGATGAACGAGCTCGAGCGCCTGCGCGCCGTCCCGGCGAACGCCGGAACGCGATCGCTGCGCCTGATCGGTCGTCGCGACGCGCGCAGCAACAATTCCTGGATGCACAATGCCGCGCGCCTGGTGAAAGGAAAACCGCGCCATCATCTGTTGATGCATCCGGCCGATGCCGATGCCCGCGGACTCGCCGATGGCGCCACCGTGCGCCTGCGCTCGCAAGTGGGCGAACTGCGTACCGAGATCCGCCACGATGCCGGTCTGATGCCCGGCGTCGTCTGCCTGCCGCACGGGTTCGGACATCGACGCACCGGCGTACGACTGGCCCTGGCCACGGCCCTGGCCGGCGAAAGCTACAACGACCTCAGCGATCCGGCCGCGCTGGATCTGCCATCGGGCAATGCCGCGCTGAACGGCCTCGAAGTCTGGGTGGACGCCGCGACGGCCTGAACAAGGCGCCGCGGTGCCGCCCGGGACGCGCGTCGCGTCGCTGACGTATGCTTTCGCGCAGACCCTCGCGCGGATGACGTCGTGCTGATCGTGCCCCTGCATCGCCCGCTGACGCGGGCGAATTTCCCTTTCGTAACGGCGCTGCTGATCCTGGTCAACGTGCTGGTTTTCTTCGGCTGGCAAGCGAAGGACGATCGCGTGCTCGAGGATGCGGCGCGTTACTACGCCGACGCCGGCATCGCGCGTTACGAGGCGCCCGCCTACGAGCGTTGGCTGGCCGAACGCGGACAGGCGCTGCCCGATCTCGACAAGGACACGGGCGCGATGCCGCCGGTGTACCGGCTGCTGTCGGCCATCCAGAACGATGCGGAGTTCCTCGCCGAACTGCAGGCCGACGAAGTCATCACGCCCGACCAGACCGAATACGCGAGCTGGCGACCACTGCGCGACGAATTCGATCGCCGCTGGCAGTCCACCTTCACCGAGCGCCACATGATGCGCTTCTCCGAATGGAGCCCGTCGCGCGTCTTCAGCGCGATGTTCCTGCACGGCGATGCCGGCCATCTGTTCGGCAACATGATCTTCCTCGCCATCCTCGGACTGCTGGTGGAAGGCGCGTTGGGCGGCGGCCGTTTCCTGCTGTTGTACCTGCTCGCCGGCCTCGGCGGCCAACTCGCCAGCCTGGCCTGGCGCTGGGGCGAAACCGGCGGCGGTCTCGGCGCCTCCGGCGCCATCGCCGGGTTGATGGGCGCTTACTGCGTGCTCTGGGGCATGCGCAAGGTACGCGTCTTCTACTGGTTCTTCATCGTGTTCGACTACGTGCGCGTGCCGGCCCTGGTGTTGCTGCCGTTCTGGCTGGGATGGGAAGTGCTGAACCTGACGATCAACCGCGAAGCGAACATCGCGTTCGACGTGCATGCCGGCGGCATCGTCAGCGGCGCCGTGTTGGCCCTGGCCGCAGTTCGCCTGGGCTGGCGCCGCGAGGAATTCATGCAGGACGAGCCCGTGCACGACGACGGCAACGCGACCTTCCACCAGGCGATGCTGCACCTGGGCAAACTCGAGATCGGTCCGGCGCGGGAATTGCTGCGGCCGCTG
>CAYWHO010000200.1:0-1143 GCA_964458195.1 uncultured Arenimonas sp. | reverse complement strand
CGCTCAGCCACGCGAAGCCGGCGAGGCCAGCGATTGCAGGAAGCTCCGGTAGGATTCCATTTCCGCACGCAGGGGATGGCCGACGAAGGCCTCGCGCGCTTCGTCCAGCACGGCCTGGGCCTCGCGATCGCGTCCGAGCTTGTCGGCCAGCAATCGCGCTTCCAGCAGGGCATTCGGCGCGACGTCGGCATGACGCGGATAACGGCGGTGGAATCCGGCCACCAGTTGCAGCGCGAGTTGCGATTGGCCGAGCTGGGCCGCTTTCTGCGCCAGCACGTTCACCTGCTCGGGCTGCGCCAGCACGAACCCCGGGTCGGCCGCGGCGCTGTCGCGGGCGATGTCGAGCGCGGCTTTGTCCTGCTGCTGCGCCAGCAGGATGGCGATGTAGTCGCGGCCGTGCGCGCTCAGCGTCGCCGCATCGCCGCGCAACTTGAGCAGCTTGCGGTATTGCTGGTGCACCGCGGGCGTACCGCCGCGCTGCCGGATCTGCGCGCCGAGCAGGTCCTCCGCCTGCTGCGTGTGCCCGTCGCGCACCAGGGCCTCGGCCTGGTCGAGCAGGGCCTGGTCCGGGTCGGACGACAGCGTGCGCCGCACCATCGGCGCTTCGATCTCGTGACCGAGCTCCTCGTGGTACTGGTAGATCAGGTAACCCATCAGATGGAAGGTCACCAGGGCGGCGTACTGCGCGACGAAATAGAACACCAGCACGTTGATCACGGCCGGCAGCTTTTCCACCACGACCTGCGCATTGGCTTCGCTGAAGTTGATCACCAGGCACAGGCCGGCGACCGCCAGATAGGGCCAGCCGATGCGCGTGGCGATCGCGATCCAGGTCATCGGATTGATGGCCTTGCCGAAATCCTCGTCCATCGCCAGCGACATCGTCGCGCCCGGCAGGGCGACGCTGAGCAGGATCGCCACCAGGGTTCCGCCGACCACGCCGAAGGCGAGGAATCCGATCGCCGCGAACACCGCGAACACGAACTGCAACACGACCTGCAGCCAGCCCGAATCGCTGTCGAGGCTCACTTCCGGCGCATCCATTCGCCCGTCCGCCGTGCGCCGCAACACCGTCACCGCGTACTTGTAGAAGGCGAACCAGATCAGCAGGTTCAGCAACCAGCCGAAGGGCGCGTAGTACGC
>CAYWHO010000199.1:0-4428 GCA_964458195.1 uncultured Arenimonas sp. | reverse complement strand
GCCGGCCGTCATCCACTGCACCGCGCCCGGCGTCAGCAGACCCTCGTTGCCGTGGTTGTCCTTGTGCCGCATACGGCCGTCGAGCATGTAGGTCACCGTCTCGAAACCGCGGTGCGGATGCGAGGGGAAGCCGGCGATGTAATCGCCCGGCTTGTCCGAACCGAATTCGTCGAGCAGCAGGAACGGATCCAGATCGGGCAGTTGCTGCGTGCCGATCACGCGGGTCAGGCGCACGCCGGCGCCATCCGAGGCGGGCAGGCCGCGGCTGCGACGTTCGATGCGGCGATACGGGGTCTGGCTCATGGATCCTCCTGTCGATGCCGCAAAGATAGGGCCCGGGTCCGCAGGCCCCAAGTGCCGCGGCCGCAACCCAGCGTTCCCGCCATGACCGGTTCGCGCGCGTTTGTTCGTGAGCTTTCCCGAGTTCCCGGCGCCGTGCCCATGAGCCTACAGACACCCCGCCCCACTAGCCTCGACCTGCTCGAGCCGAAATCCGAGGTCGGCGAACCGGCCCTGCCGACGATCGCCACCCCGCGCCTTCGCCTGCGCTGGCTGGACGTGCAGGATATCGACGACCTGTTCCGCGTCTTCTCCGACGCCCAGGCCACGCGCTATTGGAGCCATGCGACCTTCGCCAGCCGGGACGACGCCAGCATCTACCTGGACGCCATCCATCGCAGTTTCGACCGCGGCGAGTCCTTCCAGTGGGGCGTGACCCTGGCCAGTAGCGGCCAGCTGATCGGCACCTGCACCCTGTCCCGCATCGATGCGGTGCACGGCCGGGCCGAGGTCGGCTTCATCATCAGCCGCTCGCACTGGGGCCATCGCTACGGTCGCGAAGTGCTCGGCGCCCTGCTCGATCATGCCTTCAGCAGCCTGGGCCTGCGCCGGCTCGAGGCCGATATCGACCCACGCAACCAGACCGCGCTGCAGACGCTGGAATCGGTCGGCTTCAAGCGCGAGGGCTATCTGCGCCAGCGCTGGCAGCTCAATGGCGAGACGCAGGACAGCATCCTGCTCGGCCTGCTCGACAACGAGCGCCTGCGCCACGGTTGAACGCGTTGCGCCGACGGCGTCTCAGCGCATCGAGCGCGCCGGCACGGCCCGCGATACGCGCCGCTGGTACACGTAAACGGTCGCGGGCGGAACATTCCACCAGGTGAAACTGGCGCGGTGCGCGCTGAGCCCCATCGCCTCGATCACTTCGCGCGCGACCGGATTGGCGGGCCCGTAGGTGAACTGGATGAAGCGTCCTTCCGGCTGCAGGCTGTCGAAGGCGGCGGAGAGGATCGACTGCTGCATCTGCCGCGGCATCGACAGCAACCCCAATCCGGAAATGACCGCATCGGCGCGCTGTTCGCCGTCGAAACCGTGCTGCTGCGCGATCGCGCGCAGGTTGCTGGCGTCGCCGCACACCACGGCCGCGCCCGGGAACTGGCGGACGAGATGCTGATGCAGTTCCTCGTTCAGTTCGAGCACCAGCAAGTCGGCCGGCGCGATGCCGTGATCGATCAGGGCCTGGGTGAACACGCCGGTGCCGCCGCCCAGCTCGATGACGCGACGGGCCGATCGCGGCAACTGCGACATCATTTGCCGCGCCAGCTGCCGGCTGGAGGGCGAGATGGCCGCCACGGCCAGGGGATTCTTCAACCATTGCAGGAAGAAGGTCCAACTGGCGGGCAGGCTGCGGGCGGCGTCGCGATCGTCTTTCATCTGGGGGAGCATAATGCAGGCGGACGTATTTCGTCCGCGTTAAGCCGAACGGCCCAAGAATGGAATCCGTCCTTCCCGAGGAGTTCGCCATGCGTGCCCTTCCCCTGATGATCGCCGCCAGCCTGGGCCTGTGCGGACTGGCCCATGCCTCCAGCAAGACCGATCCCGCCGAGAAGCCCGTATCGCCCCGGATCCTGCCGGTCGCCCAATGCCTGGACCCGCAAATGGCCCGGGGCTGGATCCAGGCGGACAACGGCGACCTGCTTGTGGACGCCGGGCGTTACAAATACCGCATGAAGGTCGCCCCCGCCTGCACGGCGCTGAGCTACAGCAACTTCGTCGGCTTCCGTGGCGACCCGATCACCGGCCGTGTCTGCGGTGGCTTCCGCGACGCCGTACTCACTCGCGACTATCCCTGCAAGATCGAGGGCATGCAGCGGCTGAGCAAGGAGGAGTACGAGGCCATGCTCAAAGCCGACAAGGAAGCACGCAAGGCACGCAAGGCCGAAAAAGCGAAAGCCAAGGCCGAATAGCCTTCGGCCGCAACGACAATCGAAACGCGCGGATCACCTCCGCGCGTTTTTCGTTTGGACGGGCCCTGTGCGCGCTTTGTAGGCTGGGCCTTGGTCCGGCATCGAGCATGCACGCGTTATTCGCGGTGGTTGTGATGATTGCCGTGACGGTGATGGCGGCCACGAAGGTGGGCTAAAGCCCAGTACAGCCCACCCTGCAACGTTCTTTGTAGGGTGGGCCTTGGCCCAGCGTCGGACTCGCGGCGACTTCGGTGAATGTTGGCGGGTTTAAGCCCGCCCTACAACCGGCGGATTTCCCAGGCACGATGGATGCGCGGGTTGCGCTCGAAATCCTCGTCGATCGTGTCGCGGCTGATTTCCCGGAACGTGGCGAATTCGGCCAGCGCCGTTTCGTCGAGTTTGAAGCGGCGGTAGTTGTTGGAAAACAACAACAGACCCTTGGCCGACAAGCGTGCGACGGCCGCGCGCAGCAGGCGCACATGGTCGCGCTGCGTATCGAAATCGTCGGCGCGCTTGGAATTGGAGAAGGTCGGCGGGTCGCAGAAGATCAGGTCGTACTCGCCGCGGTCGGCCTCCAGCCAGCGCAAGGCGTCGGCCTGCACCAGGCGATGCGCCTGACCTTTCATGCCGTTCAGCGCCAGATTCTGCGCCGCCCATTCCAGATACGTCGCCGACAAGTCCACGCTGGTGGTCTGCGCGGCGCCCCCGACGGCGGCGTGCACGCTGGCCGCGCCGGTGTAGGCGAAAAGATTCAGGAAACGCGCGCCCTTCGCTTCGCGGGCGATGCGCAGGCGCAGCGGCCGATGGTCGAGGAACAGTCCGGTGTCGAGATAGTCGAACAGGTTCACGCGCAGCTTCGCGCTGCCTTCGCGCACGACGATGAACTCGTCGCGCCGGTCCATGCGCCCGTACTGGCTGCCGCCCTTCGCGCGCGAACGCGTCTTCGTCACCACCTGCTCGCGCGGCAGGGCGAAGACCTCGCGCAGCGCCGCCAGCAGATCGCCGAAGCGCCGGCGCGTATCGGCCTCGGGAATGGTGCTCGGCGCCTCGTACTCCTGCACGTGCAGGAAACTGCGCCGCTCGCCGTCGGACTCCACGTACACGTCCACCGCCGCCGAGTATTCCGGCAGGTCGGCGTCGTAAACGCGATAGCAGTCGATGCCATTGCGTTCGCGCCAGGACTTGAAACGCTTGAGGTTCTTGCGCAGGCGGTTGGCGACCATGATCGCGCCTTCGCCCAGCGGTGCGGGCGCACGCTCTTCGCGCGCCGGCGGCGACACCGGGTCGCAGACGATCAACGAGCACTCCAACGCACCGTTGAACATCGCGTACTTCTTCGCCGCCCGCAGGCCCGTCGCCTTCGCCAGGTTTTCGTCGCCGCAGAGCAGGCTGGCGCGCCAGCCGGGCACGGCGCGGCGCAGGGCGTCGCCGAGTTCGCGATACAGCGCCGGGTCGGCAGCGAGGCGCTGGTCGTAGGGCGGATTGCAGACAACGACGCCCCGTTCGAATCCGGGCGAGACCAGCGCGGATACCGGCCTGCGATCGAAGCGGATCAGTTCGGCCACGCCGGCGCGATCGGCGTTGGCGACCGCCGAACGCAAGGCATTCGGATCGGTATCGGCGCCGAAGAACACCGGCTTCAGCGCCGCACGACCCGCCTCGGCGCGCGCCTGCGCGTCCTGCACCAGGCTCGACCACAGCGTCGAATCGAATTGCAGCCATCGACTGGGCAGCTCGCCGCGCCAGCGCTGCAGGCCCGGCGCTTCATCGGCCGCCATCAGCACGCCTTCGATCAACAGCGTGCCGCTGCCGCACATCGGATCGAGCAGGGCGCCGCCTTCGGCGTACATCTTCGGCCACTGCCCACGCAGCAGCATGGCGGCCGCGAGGTTTTCCTTCAGCGGCGCTTCGCCCTGCGAGGCGCGCCAGCCGCGACGATGCAGGGAACCGCCGCCGATATCCAGCGACAGGATCGCCCTGCCCTTGCGCACCAGCAGGTTCACGCGCAGATCGGGCGCAGCGACGTCCACCGACGGGCGCGTGCCGTGGCTGGCGCGGATGCGATCGACGATGGCGTCCTTCACGCGCTGCGCGGCGTAGCGCTCGTGCGTCAACGTGGGTCCCGACACATGCGCATCGACCGCCAGCGTGCCTTCCGGCGCTACATGCTCGTTCCAGTCGA
>CAYWHO010000198.1:2429-4491 GCA_964458195.1 uncultured Arenimonas sp. | reverse complement strand
TGATCGCGATGCCGCAGTTGCAGATGCCGGCGGTGACGCGTTTCGTCGACGGAACGGGCCCGGTGTTCGCCGGCGGCCTGTTCCCCTTCCTGTTCATCACCATCGCCTGCGGCGCGGTCTCGGGCTGGCATGCGCTGGTCTCGTCCGGTACCACGCCGAAACTGCTGGCGAACGAGGCCGATGCGCGTTTCATCGGCTACGGCGCGATGTTGATGGAATGTTTCGTCGCCGTCACTGCGCTGATCGCCGCCTGCGCCCTGCAGCCGGGCGTGTATTTCGCGATGAATTCGCCGGCCGCCCTCATCGGCACCGACGTGCATTCGGCCGCCGCCGCCATCAGCCAGTGGGGTTTCGTGATCACGCCCGAGATGCTGACGCTGACGGCCGAACAGATCGGCGAAACCACCCTGCTCTCGCGCACCGGCGGTGCGCCGACGTTGGCGGTGGGCATGGCGCAGATCCTCAACCAGATCTTCTCCGGCGAAGGCATGCTCGCCTTCTGGTACCACTACGCCATCCTGTTCGAGGCGCTTTTCATCCTGACCACGGTGGATGCCGGCACGCGCGTCGGGCGCTTCCTGATGCAGGATCTGGCCGGCAGTTTCTACGCGCCGCTCAAGCGTACCGATTCCTGGATCGCGAACGTGTTCGCCACCGGCATCTGCGTCTCGCTCTGGGGTTATTTCCTCTACCAGGGCGTGGTCGATCCGCTCGGCGGCGTCAACACCCTGTGGCCGCTATTCGGCATGGCCAACCAGATGCTCGCGGCGATCGCGCTGACCTTCGCCACCGTCTGCCTGGTCAAGATGAAACGCGAACGCTACGCCTGGGTCACGCTGTTGCCGACCGCCTGGCTGGTGATCTGCACGCTGAGCATGGGCTGGCTGAAACTGATGCACGAGGACGCGCGCATCGGCTTCCTGGCGCATGCGCGCAAGTTCTCCGACGCCATCGCCCGCGGCGAAGTGCTGGCGCCGGCCAAGACCATGGACGAGATGCAGCAGGTGCTGCGCAACGACTACGTCAACGCCACGCTCACCGTCATCCTGATGGCGCTGGTGGTCTCGCTGGTCGTGCTGGGCCTGCGCGCCGCCTTGAAAGCGCGACGCTCGCCCGACGTCACCGCGCAGGAGACCCCGCATGTCGCCGTCTGAGTTCGCGCTTCGCGGCTGGCGAAAACTGCGCGCGGCGGCGCGCAGCGTCATCGGCGTGCCCGATTACGAGGCCTATGTTCGCCACGTACGCCAGCACCACGCGGACCGCGAGCCGATGAGCTACGCCGAGTTCTTCGAAAACCGCCAGGCCGCGCGCTATCGCGGCACCGGCGGGCGTTGCTGCTAGACCGCCCCTAAACCGTCGCCGGACCGGCTCCGATCCCGATATTCGGCCTGGCGTGTTGACATGTTTCCATATTTCTGGAATATTGGAATTATGGAAACCGCCACCGCCCTTGCTGCCCTCGGCTCGCTCAGTCACGAGTCCCGACTCGCCGCCTTCCGTTGCCTGGTCCAGGCCGGCCCCGACGGCCTGTCGGTCGGCGAATTGCGCGACCGGCTCGACCTGCCGCCCGCGACGCTGAGCGCGCATCTGAACGTGCTGCGCGCGGCGAAGCTGGTCACCGACCAGCGCGAGGGTCGCGTCATCCGCGTGCGCGCCGACTACGCGCAGATGAATGCGCTGATCGCCTACCTCACCGAAAACTGCTGCGCCGGCGCGATGGACTGTGCGCCCGCTGCGGTCTGCAAGCCAACCAAAAAAGGAATCGCCCGATGAACCGCTTCCATGTGCACCTCAATGTCGCCGACCTGGCGTCGAGCATCCGTTTCTACTCCGCCCTGTTCGCCGCCGAACCGAGCGTGATCAAGCCCGACTACGCCAAATGGATGCTGGAGGATCCGCGCATCAACTTCGCCATCTCTAATACCGGCCGTGCGCCGGGCATCGATCACCTCGGCATCCAGGTCGACGATCCGGCAGGCCTGACGACGCTCGGCCATCGGCTGGACGCCGCCGGCGGCAGCGTGGTTCCCGAAGAAGCGACGGTCTGCTGCTATGCGCAGTC
>CAYWHO010000198.1:0-2329 GCA_964458195.1 uncultured Arenimonas sp. | reverse complement strand
GTCGGCTCGGGCATCATGGGCGTAAATCTTTCGCAGGGAAACGACGCGATCGCCCTGCTCGCCAATGCCGCCGCCACGGCCGGCGCGTTGTATGTGCTGATCGCCGTGCTCGGACCGATCTCCGGCGCGCATTTCAATCCGGCCGTAAGCCTGGCCATGCGCTGGCACGGCGAACTGGGCTGGCGCGAAACACTTGCCTACGTTTCGGTCCAGGTCGTGTCGGCGATCGCCGGCGTGTTGCTGGCGCACGCGATGTTCGACCTGCCGCTGATCCAGCCCGGCACGCATGCGCGTACCGGTGTGGCGCAGTGGCTCAGCGAAGGCGTGGCGACCTTCGGCCTGCTGTTGACCATCCTGCTCGGACGCCGGCATCGCCCGTCGGCGATGCCGGCCCTGGTCGCGGCCTACATCTTCGCCGCGTACTGGTTCACGGCAAGCACGTCATTCGCCAATCCGGCCGTAACCATGGCGCGTTCACTGACCGATACCTTCGCCGGCATTCGGCCGGACGATGTGCTTGGCTTCATCGCGGCCCAGCTTGTCGGCATGGTGCTCGCCCTGTCCGCGAACGCGCTGCTCGAAACGAAAGATTCGCCCAACCGGAACCGGGAACGCGACATCGCCTGAGGAGGCACTCGCATCACCGCGCCGCCTCACCCCACCGCCGAGCCCCAACCGGCCTCGGCGGTTTCGTTTGTTCTTCGGTATCCGGCCCTGCAGCGAGGCCGCGGACTTCCTACTAATTGCTTAGTATTCACGCGCAGGAAAAAACTAGCGCGCATCGAGTGCATCGATCTTCCAGCGACCGTTCTCGCGCGTGGCTTCCACATCCACCGTTGCACGACCCTTCGGACCGGCCAGCTGCAGTCGCAGCTCCGCGTGGCCGCGCGTATCGTCCGTCTGCACGCTGCCGTCGGGCTGTCCGGGCATCAGGCGCGCGGGAGTACCGGTCTTGGCCAATACGCGGGGATCGGCGACGACGAGTTCGAACAAGCCTTTGGTCGCCGGCGAATCGGTCAACGAAGGCGGTGGCGGCGGTGCGGGCGATGGCGGCGGCGGCGGTGGAGGCACGGGCGGCACCGGCGGTGGCGGCGGCGGCACGTACTGCGAAAGCTTGTCTATCCAGGCTCGTGCCTTGGCGTCGATCGGCAGGGTCTTGCCGTTCACCTGGTAGATCTCGGTCAACTTGCCGTTCGCATCGACGCTGGCGCGATAGAACCGTTTTCCGTCGACGCCATCGGCGGTGATTTCGCGCGAATCGCCGGGGCCGAGTTCGCCGTCGGTCGTGGACATGATGCGCAGGTCGGGCATGGCGCCGCCGGCGATGCTGATCTGGACCGCGAGCGCGACGCTGGCGAGCGCAAGCAGGCCGAGCGCAGCCCGCGCCCCCCAACGCGCGCGTGCGGGTGAAGCGGACAATAATCGGGTGATGCGTTGCATGAGCGAGCCTCCCTGGGCTGCGAGTACGAGGTGCGGGGATGGAACGCGGCGCTGGCATTCCAGCGTCGCAAGCGCTTCGGCCAAGACGATGGCGTCCCCGCAGGCCGCCACCGCCAGATCGTCGCAGGCGTGTTCGCGCTCTTGCCGGATGCGCCGGCCGAGCCACCACGCCGCGGGATGGAAAAACATCAGGGACTCGGCCAGGCATTGCAGGCCGTTCCACAACCAGTCGCGTCGCGCGATATGCGCCAGCTCGTGCGCAAGCAGGGCTTCGAGCTGTTCCGGCGGCGTGCGCGCCAGCAGCGACAGCGGCAGCCACACCACCGGGCGCAGCAAGCGCGCCGTGAACGGCAGCGCGACTTCGGCCGACAAACGCACGACCACGTCGCGGGCGATGCCCATGCGCCGTTGCAAGGATTGCAGGCGCGCCTGCCAATCCGCCGGCAAGGGCTGCCAGGGCCGGCCCTCGATCGCGCGCAAGCTTCGCAGGCCGACGGCATGGCGCAGCAGCATGAAAGCGACGCCCAGCAACCAGGCCAGTACGACGAAACCGGCCAGCGGCTCGGACTGTTGCGCGAATACGCCTTCGACCGCATCGAAATCCGCGGCGCTGACGAGGGGCAAGGCCCAGCGGTTTCGGTGCTCCGCCGGCGAGCCCCAATAATCGATGAACTGCAGCAGCGGCAACAACGGCATCGCCAACAGCAAGCCCATGCCGACGGCGTGGCGCCAGGCCGCGCTGGCGCGCGACATCGCCGCCAGCACCAGGGCCGCGAAAATACCGAGCAAAGCGCATTGCCAGAGCGAATGCAGCAAGGCCGTCGCCAGCGCCGGCGCGAATCCGAACTGGGCGACGGCCAGGGTGTCCATCAGCGCTTCTTCTTTTTCG
>CAYWHO010000197.1:0-4505 GCA_964458195.1 uncultured Arenimonas sp. | reverse complement strand
ACGAAATCCGCGTCGCCCGGGACGCCGCGGCGGTAGGCGAAGGATTCGAACAGCAGCGACAGCCCCGGCTTCTGCCCGGCTTCGAGTTCGTTGAGCACGGCCTTGCGCAACTGATGCACGTTCAGGTCGCTGGTGTCGACGACATGGTCGGCCAGCGCGCGCAGCGGCGCCAGGCGTTCGCGTTCGAGCGCGATCGCGTCCGACAGCGCCAGCCCGCCATGCGAGAGCGGATGCCGGCGCCGGGTTTCGGAATAGCGCTTGACCAGAACGTCGTCGCGCGTGTCGAAATACACCAGGCGATGGTCGTAGCCGAGCGCGCCCACGGCCGACAGCCATTGGCCGATGCGCGACAGGTCGGAGGCGAGGTTGCGCACGTCGATGCCGACCGCGAGGCGCTTGCGGCCGGCAGCTTCGCGCGCGGCGCTTTCGACGAAGGCCGTCAGCAGCTCGGCCGGCAGGTTATCGACGCAGTAGTAGTCGAGGTCTTCGAGCGTACGCAGGGCCACCGTCTTGCCGGAACCCGACAGGCCGCTGACGACGGTGAGGCGCGGTTTCTGGTTGTCGTCCATCGCAGGAAGCGTCGCCTTGGGTCAGGTGGGTGCGCTCTGGCCGAGCAGGGCGGCGTGCCGCGCCAGGAAGGCGGCGGCCGGGTCCGCGCCTTTCACGCGCAGGATGTGCAGGCGCACGGCCGCTTCGGTCAGCACCGCGAGATTGCGGCCCGGCGCGACCGGCAGGTGGAATTCGGGCACGTCCAGGTCGAGCACGCGACGCGGCGCCGAGGTCTCGCCGGTCAATCGCGCCATCGCCTCGGGCGGGGCGTTCTGGTAGTTCATCAGGTGCACGATCAGCCGCAGGTACTTGTTCCGCTTGACGGCGGTGTCGCCGAACATCTGGCGGATGTTCATCACGCCGAGGCCGCGTACTTCCAGCATGTCCTGCAGCATGTCCGGGCAGGTGCCGTCGAGCACGTCGGGGGCGATCTGGGTGAACTCGGGGGCGTCGTCGGCGACGAGGCGGTGGCCGCGCGAAATGAGCTCCAGCGCCAGTTCGCTCTTGCCGGCGCCAGCCTCGCCGGTGATCAGCACGCCGATCGAATAGATTTCCATGAACACGCCGTGCAGGGTCACGCGCGGGGCGAGTTCGAGGGCGAGATGGTATTGCAGCAGGTTGAGGATCTCGTGGCCGCGCTTGGGCGAGATCCACAGCGGCGTGTTCGATTCCTCGCAGGCGTTGCGCAGGTCGGTGGGGCAGGGCTGGTTCTGCGTGATGACCAGGGCCATCGGCGCCAGCCGCATGATCAGTTCGAGTTTTTCCCAACGCTGGCGCGCATCGAGGCTGTCGAGCCAGCCGAGCTCGGAGGCGCCGATGATCTGCACCTTGTTGGGGTGGATGGTATTGAGGTAACCCGCCAGCGACGGCCGGCGGGTCACGGTTTCGCTGCGTTCGATCAGGCGCTCGCCGCCGCGTTGCCCGGTAAGCCAGCGCCAGCCCAGGCGATCCTTGAGCTGGTCGTAGATCTCCTGCGCGCTGATCCGGGTTCGCATCATCGTTGCGGTCTTCGTCAGCCGAAGCTGTCGGAGCGCGCGGCCGACTCGCCGCGGTGGTGGTCCTTCATCTTCTCTTTCTGCTTGAGTACGAGGCGGTCTAGCTTGTCGGCGAGCAGATCGATGGCGGCGTACATGTCCGGGGCGGTGGCGTCGGCGTACAGGGTGCGGCCGGGGATGCTGAGGGTGGCTTCGGCCTTGTGGTCGAGATTGTCGACGGCGAGGATCATGCGGGTATCGAGGTGGTGCTCGAAATGCTTGCCGAGCTTGCCGAGCTTGTCCTGGGCATAGTCGCGCAGGGACGGGGTGACTTCCACTTGATGGCCGCTGATATCGATACGCATCGTTGACTCCTTCGTTGTTGCCACTGCAGAAACGCGTGCGCGCGGGATGGCCGGCGCGGAATATCTTCGGGGGAGAAAGTCGGGGGTCGGGCCAGCGCGACCGGACGGCCGCGCGCGGGCTTCGCTTCGGGCCTTATAACCTCTGTCGCTCGTGGGACGAGGGGATATTCATCGCTTCCCGGTACTTTGCCACAGTTCTCCGGGCCACGGGGATGCCATCGGCCTTCAACCGGTCGGCCAGGCGAGCGTCGGACAGCGGCGAACGGGGGTTTTCGTCGTCGATCATGCGCTTGAGCATGGCCTGGATGGCCGTGGCCGAGGCCCCGCCGCCGTCGTCGGTGGCGATGCCGGAACTGAAGAAGTACTTGAATTCGAAGGTGCCGCGCGGCGTGCGCAGGAACTTGCGCGTAGTCGCGCGCGAGATGGTCGATTCGTGCAGGCCCAGTTCCTCGGCGACCTCGCGCAGGGTCAGGGGCCGCATGGCCTGTTCGCCGTGCTCGAGGAAGCCGCTCTGTTGCCGGACGATCGAGCGGGCCACGCGCAGCAGGGTGTCGGCGCGGGATTCCAGGCTCTTCATCAGCCAGCGCGCCTCCTGCAGCTGGCCGCGCAGGTAATTGTCGGCGTCGCGGCTGGCCTTGCCGATGAGGTGCTGGTAGTGGCGGTTGATAGCCAGCCGCGGCTGGCTGCCGGGGGCGGCGGCGACTTTCCAGACGCCGCCCTGGCGGTAGGCGATCGCGTCCGGGGCGATGTATTCGGTCGGCCCGGTCGAGATGCTGGCGCCCGGCCTCGGGTCCAGCGATTTGAGCAGGGCGACGCCGGTTTCCATGGTCTCGCCGTTCCAGCCCAGTTGCGTGGCGAGACGGTCCGCACCCAGGCGAGCCAAGGCGTCCAGGTGTTGCCGGCACAGCAGGCGCGCTTCCTCCAGCCCGGGCGTGTCGGCGCTGAGCAGGCCCAGTTGCACGCCGAGGCATTCGGACAGATTGCGGGCGCCGACGCCGACCGGATCGAAGCGCTGGATCAGATGCAGCACGGCTTCGATTTCTTCTTCGTCCGCGACCAGGTCCGGCGCCAGCGTGGCCCGGATTTCTTCCAGCGTGGTGACGAGATAGCCATCGTCGTTGATCGCTTCGATCAGGGTCTGCCCGATCAGGCGGTCGCGCTCGCTCAAATGGCTCAGTTGCAACTGCCAATCCAGGTGCCCGTGCAGGTCCTGCGGCACGGCGGTGTTGTCCTGCGGGAAATCGTCGTCCTCGCCGTCGTGCTGGCGGGTGGCGCCGCTCCATTCATAGTCGCCGTCGTCGTTGTAGTGGTCGTCGATGTGCTCGGCGGCGGCTTCGGGGCTGGCGTCGGGACCGGCATCGTTTTCCACGGGCGCGGCTTCGCTGCCGCTACCCTCGGGCGAGGCCTCGAAACTGTCGCCCTCGTGCTCCAGGAAGGGATTGGCTTCGACCGCCGCGTTGATCTCCTGCTCGAGCTCGATCGACGACAGCTGCAACAGCCGGATCGCCTGGCGCAATTGCGGCGTCAGGGTCAGTTGCTGGCCGAGTCGGGTCTGCAGGGAGGGCTTCATGCGCCATCAGTAAAACACAGGCCGCGTGAAGTCGGGTTGCCGAATCGTTAGCGTCGGGGCGGGCGCGATTCATCCGCGGCGTGCCTGCGCAATACCGCGGCGATCGCTGACCGCTCGCGTCGGGAAATTCCGTCATTGCCGCGGCGATGGCCGTACACGACGCATCGGGCAGGGACCAGCCCCTCACCCCAGCCCTCTCCCCGTGCGACGGGGAGAGGGAGTAAAGCCGTCGAGCTCCTTCCCACTCCCCGTCATGCAAGGAGTGGGAGCAAGTAAAGGGAGCAGGGCCGCTGGGCTTTTTCCCTCTCCCCGTCGCACGGGGAGAGGATCAGGGTGAGGGGCAAAGTTCTGACGCGTGACAGATCCGATTCCCTCTCCCCGCTTGTGGGGAGAGGGGCAGGGTGAGGGGCAAAGTTCTGACGCGTGACAGATACGATTCCCTCTCCCCGCTTGTGGGGAGAGGGTCAGGGTGAGGGGCAAAGTTCTGACGCGCGACGACTCCGATTCCCTCTCCCCGTCGCACGGGGAGAGGGTCAGGGTGAGGGGCACGAATCTCGCCGGATGCACCCATCATGCGTGGCAAATGCGATCACGAGCCTGAGCGACGCCAGCGGAGATCCTCGACGGATGCGGAAAGATGCCTGTGGCATCGGTTGAGGAGAGGTGGAATGGCCGGGCGGAAATTTCGCAGGCAACACCGAATCGGTCCCTACATCGTCGACTTCTATTGCGCAGGTGCGAAGCTCGTTGTCGAACTGGATGGCGGTCAGCATCTGGATCGTCAGGCCTACGACTTTCATCGTACGCGATTTCTGCAGGCGCAGGGTTGCCGCGTGATCAGATTCTGGAATCACGACGTGCTGTTGCAGACGGATGCTGTGCTGGAAGCGATTCTTGTTGCGCTCGAGGACCAGCCCCTCACCCCAGCCCTCTCCCCGTTCACGGGGAGAGGGAGCAAAGCCACGGAGATTTTTCCCTCCCCCGCTTGCGGGGAGAGGGTCAGGGTGAGGGGCAAAGTTCTGACGTGCGACAGATCCGATTCCCTCT
>CAYWHO010000196.1:0-4507 GCA_964458195.1 uncultured Arenimonas sp. | reverse complement strand
TGCAGAAGTTCATCGACCGCTTCAAGGCCAAGGCCAGCAAGGCCAAGCAGGCGCAAAGCCGCATGAAACGCCTGGCGAAACTGTCCGGCACCGAGGCGGTGCGCGCCGAGCGCGCCTTCCGCATCAACTTCGCCGAGCCGGCGCGGTTGCCGCATTCGCTGATCCGCCTGAACCATGTCGACGCTGGTTACGGTGATCTACGAATTCTTGCCGACGTTGGATTCGGCCTCGAAGCTGGCGATCGCGTCGGTCTGCTCGGTCCTAACGGCGCCGGCAAATCCACCCTGGTGAAGACGCTCGTTGGCGAATTGCCCTTACTGACCGGCGAACGCGTTGCCCATCCGGACCTGCGCATCGGCTATTTCGCCCAGCACACGGTCGAAAGCCTGCACGAAGGCCAAAGCCCGCTGTGGCATCTGAAGGAGATCGCCCCCGATGCCGGCGAACAGGTGCTGCGCAACTATCTCGGCACCTGGAATTTCGTCGGCGATCGCGCTTTCGAATCGGTGGACGGTTTTTCCGGCGGCGAGCGCGCGCGCCTCGCGCTGGCCCTGATCGCCTACACGAAACCGAACGTGCTGCTGCTCGACGAACCGACCAACCACCTCGACCTCGACATGCGCGAGGCGCTGGCCGAGGCGCTCAGCGATTTCGACGGCGCCATCGTGCTGGTGTCGCACGATCGCCACCTGATCGGCCTGGTCTGCGAAACGTTCTGGCGCGTCGCCGACGGCAAGGTCGAGGAATTCAACGGCGACCTCGACGAATACGCCGCCTGGTTGCGTTCGCGCGGATCCGAGGCGCGCGCCCCCAAGGCGGAAAAGGCGGCGGCTCCTGCGGCGGATGCGAAGCCCGCGAAATCGAAGCCCGCTTCGGATGCCGGCAGCAAGCGCCTGCGCCAGGTCGAAGAGCGTATCGCCGTGCTGCAGTCGGAGCTGGCGCATATCGAACACGAACTGGCCGATCCTGCGCTGTATCGCAGCGACGGCGGCGGCGCCCTGCTGCAGCTCAATCAGAAGCAGGCCGCGCTCGTCCACGAAAAGGACGCGCTGGAAGCCGAATGGCTCGGCCTCTACGAGACGCACTAAGCTCGTGGATCATCACCGAAGGTCCTTGTCGAACCCACAGCAACCACCCTAAATTCACACCGAAAACCGAAAACCGAAAACCGAAAACCGAAAACCGAAAACCGAAAACCGAAAACCGCCATGCCCATCTACGCCTTCGAATGCGCCGCCTGCGGCCACAGTTTTGATCGACTGCAGCGCATGTCCGATCCCGATCCGACGATCTGCCCCGAATGCGGTGCCGAGCAGGTTCGCCGGCAACTGACCGCGCCGCAGTTCCGATTGTCCGGCGGCGGCTGGTACGAGACAGACTTCAAGAAGGAAGGCGACCGGAAACGCAATCTCGCGGGCAAGGACGATGCCGCCCCGAAAACCGAAAGCAAGTCCGAGGCGAAGAGCGAGGGCAAATCCGAAGCCAAGCCCGAGACCAAACCGGCGGCGCCGGCGAGCAAGCCATCGGAATGAGCGAACAAGAAGGCCGGGTTTCCCCGGCCTTCTTGCTTACATCGCGCGGGTCTCAGCGCGAAACGCCGAAACGTCCGCGACAGCCGTTGTCTACCCAAACCTGGCCGTTGCGATAGCCCCAGGTGCGGCCTTCGACGCAGGCGGTCTTCGACAATTGCTCCATCAGGCGCGGGCGACCGTTGCGGTCGATCCAGGCGCAGGTGCGATAACGTCCGTCGTCGCTGGAGCAGGTGACGCTATAGCCCCAATTGCCGCCACCACCGCCCCAGCCGCTGTCCTCGAACTTGGCGCGGCAACCGCGGGCAACCCAGACATAGCCCGGACCCTGGCCCCAGCTGCGGCCTTCGATGCAGGCCGCATCGGACAGCTTGCGCACCAAGCGCGCCGGGCCGCGGAAGCCGGTGTTGCATTGCCGATAGCGCATGTCCTCGCTTTGGCAGATCACTTCGCGCTGTCCACCCGGACCGCCCGGCCAGCTCGGCCAGCCGCCGCGATCTTCGGAGAAGCGCGCGCGGCAACCTTCATCGACCCAGACCAGGCCGGGACGCGAACCCCAGTTGCGGCCTTCGATGCAGCGCGTTTCGGAGAGCTGCGCGACCAGTCGCGCCGGGCCGCGGTAAGGCGTACGGCATTCGCGATAGCGCCGATCCGAACTGGAACAGATGATGTCGCGCTGCTGCCAGCCGCCGCCCGCGGGCGGGCGCCAACCACCGCCACCGCTGCCGCGCAACGACTGCGCGATGTCGGACTTGATGCGGCTGAAGGTCCAGCGCGACATGCGGATCATGTCGAGATAGAAGTCGAGCTGGTCGTCGGGAATGCTGCGCCCGCCGGACTGTTCGCGGTATTCGCGTTCGATGGCGTAGACCTGCTCGGAGGTGGACAGCTGACTCATGTCCTCCGGCGCATAGGCGCGTTGCTTCTGCGCAGCCGCCGGTTCGGCGGCAAAGGCCAGTATCAGTGCAAGGCTGGCCAGCAACATCCTCATCATGGCTTGTTCCTCCTGGTGAACTCGATGCCTCGGGGTCAATGATTGCGTGTGCCGCTGGCTCTGGGCTGAACGGCCCGGGTCAGCGCCGGGCCCAGCGCTTCGGACCAGTGCACCAGTCGGTCGCGACCCAGGTGCTTGGCCTCGAGCAGGGCCAGGTCGGCGCGATGCAGCAGGTCCGACAGGCTTTCGCCGGACTGCCAACTGGCGACGCCGATGCTCGCAGTGACACGAGCCTCGCCGACGCGCAGGGCAGAGATCTCGCTGCGCAGTTTTTCCGCCAGGGCCTGCGCTTCGCCGGCGTCGCAGTTTCTCAGCAGCAGGGCGAACTCCTCGCCGCCCAGGCGGCCGATCACGCGCAGGTCGTTGGCCAGGGGCAGCATGCATTGCGCGACGGCCACCAGCAGCTGGTCGCCGACGCGGTGGCCGAATTCGTCGTTGACCTGCTTGAAGTGGTCGAGGTCCAGGAACAAGGCGGCGAAAGGCTGCGGTTGCCGCGCCAGCCTCAGGATCAGCACTTCGCCGAGTTCGAGGAAATGCCGGCGATTGAGCAACGAGGTGAGGCTGTCGATGCGCGCGCGCTCGGCCAGTTCCTCTTCCGCCTGGAAATACCCGCGCCGCGCTTCGTCGATGGCCGAATGCAGGGTCAGGGCCACGATCAGTCCGAGCACCGCCTGCACGATGTAGGCGATCCAGACGGTGCTGCCGGCAAGCGCATGCCAGAGCGCGACCGAACCGGCCAGGTAGGCCAGCACGGTGGACACCAGCACGGTGCTGCGCCGTGCCCACAAGGGCGCGGTGACCAGGGGCGTGGCGATGAAGATCGGCAGGACCAGGGCGAGGGCGCCGTGGCCGGGCAGGGTCAGGAAGGCGCAACTGAGGATGAACACCGTTTGCAGCGCCAGCCCGGCCCAGGCGAACCGGATCGGGTCTTTCAGTCGCCGCATCAGCAGGCCGAGGCCGATCATGGTGATCGCGCCGGCCAGGAAAGCGGGGCTGCCGATCAATTCGGTCAGCGGCTTGCGCAGGATGAAGGCTTGCAAGACCCCGAATAGCGCCAGCATCAAGGGGGCGAACAGGATGACGAGGCGCAGGCGCTGCCCCTGCCAGCGGAACATGCGCTGGAGATAGGCCGACTCGCGATCGGGGGTGAAGACCATGCGGGGCTTTCCAGTTCCGCTGTTTGCCAGCCTGCGCCGGAACGGGCGGAACCGCAAGCCGGCCGGAGCAGCCTATCGTCCGGATCGCGAACTTGCGTGACGATGCCGTGAGCGGCGACAGGCCCTAGGGCAGGGCGCTGGCGTCTCTGGCAAAATAGCGGGCTGTTCAGGCCCGCCGGGCCCGGAGAATTCCATGCGTACCCACTACTGCGGTCTCGTCGACGAGACCCTGATCGGCCAGACCGTCACCCTGTGCGGCTGGGTCAACAAGGCCCGCGTCCAGAGCCATCAGGTGTTCGTCGATCTGCGCGACCACGAAGGCATCGTGCAGGTGCTGGTCGAGAGCGATCAGCCGGAGTTGTTCGCGGCCGCCTCCGCGCTGGGCCACGAGGATGCCGTGCGCATCGTCGGCACGGTGCGCGCGCGGCATGCCATCAACGACAAGATCCGCACCGGTCGCATCGAGATCGTGCCGACCGCGATCGAGGTGCTGAACAAGGCCGAACCGCTGCCCTTCCATGCGCACGAGAACCCGGGCGAGGAAACGCGGCTGAAGTACCGCTACCTGGACCTGCGCCGTCCCGAGATGCAGCAGATGATGCGTACGCGCATTCGCCTCGTGCAATCGCTGCGCCGCTGGCTGGACGCACGCGGTTTCCAGGACATCGAAACGCCGATCCTGACCAAGGCCACGCCGGAAGGCGCGCGCGACTTCCTGGTGCCGGCGCGCATGCATCCGGGCGAGTTCTACGCCCTGCCGCAGTCGCCGCAGCTGTTCAAGCAGCTGCTGATGATGGCCGGCATGGACCGCTACTACCAGATCGCGC
>CAYWHO010000195.1:0-4509 GCA_964458195.1 uncultured Arenimonas sp. | reverse complement strand
ATGTGTTGCGCGGGCGGCTGGCGGCGCTGGATTGAAGCAACAAAAAGCCGCCTCAAGGGCGGCTTCTTGTTCCGCAACGAACCGGGGGTCCGTCGCGAGATCTTTGGTCGGGGAGACAGGATTTGAACCTGCGACTTCTACGTCCCGAACGTAGCGCTCTACCAGGCTGAGCTACACCCCGAGGTAGCCCCATATTTTAGGGGGATGGGGCCGTCTCAGGCAAGCCCGGCGGACACGCCGGACGGAGGCCCGCTAGAATGGCGGCTTCCCGAGGAGCCCCCGGTCTTGATCAAGCCCCGCACCCCGCCCGGCGTCATGGAGCTGCTGCCCCGCGACCAGATCGCGTTCCAGCGCATGCTCGACACGATCCGCCGCAATTACGAACGTTTCGGCTTCCTGCCGGTGGAAACGCCGGTATTCGAGCTGTCCGAAGTCCTGCTGACCAAGACCGGCGGCGAAACCGAGCGCCAGGTCTATTTCGTGCAGTCCACCGGCGCGCTGGAAAAAAGCGGCGACGGTCTGCCGGAACTGGCGATGCGCTTCGACCTGACCGTGCCGCTGGCGCGTTACGTGGCCGAACACGAGCACGACCTGGCCTTTCCTTTCCGTCGCTACCAGATCCAGCGCGTCTATCGCGGCGAGCGCGCCCAGCGCGGCCGGTTCCGCGAGTTCTACCAGTGCGATATCGACGTGATCGGCAAGGACGCGCTGTCGGTGCGCTACGACGCCGAGATGCCGGCCGTTATCCATTCCGTGTTCTCCGAGCTGGGCATCGGGCCGTTCACCATCCAGCTCAACAATCGCAAGCTGCTGCGCGGGTTCTTCGAAGGCCTCGGCATCGCCGATGGCGAACAGCAGGCCTTGGTGCTGCGCGAGATCGACAAGCTCGACAAGCGCGGCGCCGACGCCGTGCGTACGACCCTGACCGGCGAGAGCTTCGGCCTGGCGGCCGACACGGCCGACCGCATCATGGCCTTCGTGCAGTCGCGTTCGAGCTCGCATGCCGACGCCTTGGCGAAGCTCGATGCGCTGGGCGCCGCCAACCAGACCCTGGCCCAGGGCGTGGCCGAGCTGCGCGAGGTGATCGAGCTGCTGCGTGCCTACGGCGTGCCGGAAAAAAACTACGCGATCAATTTCTCCATCGCGCGTGGCCTGGATTACTACACTGGCACCGTGTACGAAACCCAGCTCGACGACTATCCGCAGATCGGTTCGGTCTGCTCCGGGGGCCGCTACGAGAACCTCGCCAGCAGCTATACGAAATCGAAGCTGCCGGGCGTCGGTATTTCCATCGGCGCCACCCGGCTGTTCTTCCAGTTGCGCGAAGCCGGCATCCTGTCCACGGCCGAGAGTTCGGTGGACGTGCTGGTCGGCCTGATGGACGAGGCGCGTCTGGGCGATTCGCTGGAGATCGCTCGCGGCCTGCGCGCGGCTGGCATCCACGCCGAAGTGCAGCTGGAAGCGCGCAAGCTGCAGAAGCAGTTGCAGTACGCGGACAAGGCCGGCATACGCTTCGTGCTGCTGCTCGGCGACGACGAAATGGCGCGCGGCGTGGTCAAGGTCAAGGACCTGCGCAGCGGCGAGCAGTTCGAAGTGCCGCGGCCCGAACTGGCCGCGCAGTTGAAGGTCGAGATCGAACAGCAGCGCGCGCTGCAGGGACGTTGAGATGAAATCCATCCATCTGGACGGGCGCTCGCTCAATCGCGAACAGGTCGTCGCCGTCGCCTGGGGCGCCAGCGTCGAACTCGACGAGGCGCAGATGGCGAAGGTGCAGCGTGCCGCCGACTTCCTGTCCGAGCAGGTGCAGCGCCAGGAGCCGATCTATGGCGTGTCCACCGGCTTCGGCAGCAATGCCGACAAGTTGCTGGGCTCGCGCCGCCAGCGCGATGGCCTGCCGGGTGGCGCCAAGCACGAGGAATCGTTGCTGGAGGAATTGCAGCGCAACCTGATCGTCACGCATGCGGTCTGCGTCGGCGAGCCCTTCGCGCCGGAAGTGGTGCGGGCGATGCTGGTGATCCGCATCAATACGCTGATGCGCGGGCATTCGGGTATCCGCCCGGTCACCTTGCGCGCGCTGACCGCCATGCTCAACGCCGGCATCGTGCCGGTGGTGCCGCAGAAGGGTTCGGTCGGCGCCAGCGGCGACCTGGCGCCCTTGTCGCATTTGGCCATCGTATTGTTGGGCGGCGGCGAAGCCTTCTTCGGCGGCGAGCGCATGACGGGGGCCGAAGCGCTCAAGCGCGCGGGCCTTGCGCCGATCGCGCTATCGCACAAGGAAGGCCTGGCCTTGAACAACGGCACGGCGCAGATGCTGGCTACCGGCGTGCTCGCCGTCGCCAAGCTCGAGGAATTGCTGGAAACGGCGGATCTTGCCGCCGCGATGACGATCGACGCCTTCGCCGGCCGCCTGCGCGCTTTCGATGCGCATGTGCACGAGCTGCGCCCGCATCCGGGCCAGGTGAAAACCGCGGCGAACCTGCGCGCCTTGCTGTCCGGTTCGACCCTGGCCGACATCGATTACCACCTGGTGCCGCGTTTCCGCACCTGGCAGCCGGAAAGCTGGAAATCGCCGGAACAGCAGGCGCTGGCCTTCGACATCGGCTGGGACTGGGTGCCGCTGACGCAGCGCCATGGTCGCGAGAAGTTCTATCTGCGCTTCCAGCCTTTCCGCGGCGGCAAGAAGCACCAGCCGCAGGACAGTTATTCCTTGCGTTGCATCCCGCAGGTGCACGGCGCCGTGCGCGATGCGCTGGAGCAGGCCAAGCGCGTGCTCGACATCGAGCTCAACGCCGTCACCGACAATCCGCTGCTGTTCCCGGACCTGCCGGAAACCGGCGGCGCGCACCGTCTCGAAGGCCAGGTGGTGTCGGCCGGCCACTTCCACGGCATGCCGCTGGCGTTGGCGATGAGCTACCTGAAAGCCGCCATTCCGGTGCTGGCTTCGATCTCGGAGCGGCGCCTGAACAAGCTGGTCGATCCGGCGACGAACGACGGTCTGCCGCCGTTCCTGATCGGCAACGAGGACGGCACCGAAAGCGGTTTCATGATCGTGCAGTACACCGCCGCCGCCATCGTCAACGACCTGTGCTCGCGCGCGCATCCGGCCTCGGTGTATTCCATACCGACCAGCGCCAATGCCGAAGACCATGTGTCCATGGGCGCGAACGAAGCGCGTCACGTGCTCGACATGGCGAGCGATCTCGCGCGCGTACTCGGCCTGGAGCTGTACACGGCTGCGCAGGCCCTGGATTACCGCCGCGACATGATCAATGCCGCGCGCGAACTGGCGCGCCATAGCGATGCCGAAGGTTTCGCGGCGAAAGTGCAGGGCGGGCCGGCGTCGGATTCGCCGGACCGCGGGGCGTTCCTCGCCGAAGTGGAAAAGCTGCGCCTGGCCCTGTTGTCGGCGGAAGACTTCCGTGCCGGCAAGGCCGTGCACGCGGCCTGGGCGAGATTGCGCAGCGAGATCCCGTTCATGGCCAGCGATCGCGCGATGGATGGCGAGGTCGCGCTGGCCGTGCGCCTGGCCGAAAACGGCGAACTGCTCAGCGCGGCGCGCGCGGCCCTCTAGGGTCGGAGTCTGGGCCGGACGGGTCGTCTGCGGAGATGGGAATGGATCGGTTCCTTTCGACCCATTGTCCTTTTTCGTCCTGCACGACCTCGGTAAGGCGTATTTCCGACTTCGAAATCGCTCGGACGCGACCGTTGTCCTTGCCGATGAACGAACCGACGCGGATGGAATGCACGTAGCCGTCGGGATCCCTGATCGACACTCGGGTGCCGCATTCATCCGTCGAAACGGGCCCGAACTCCAGCGAATCCAGGTCGAAACGTTCCAAGGGTTCCAGTGCGCGGGTCGCCGATACCGGAAAACAAGCGGCCCACAGGAAGAGGGTAGCAACGGCAACACGCGCCGCCGACATCGTGCGAGTGACGTTCAAGCCTTGATCGCCGCTTCCTGCACGCGATTGCGGCCGGCGTTCTTGGCGGCGTACAGCGCGTCGTCCACATGGTGCAGCACATCGTCGGCGCTGTGGTTCCAGCCCGGCGGCACGCTGAAGGCGCCGATGCTGGCGGTGATGGCGATTTCCTTGCCGGCGTAATGCACCGGCTCGGCGCCGACGCGGCGACGCAGGCGTTCGGCGATCTCGAGCAGGCGCGACTGCCCGCAGGCCGGTAGCGCCACGACGAATTCCTCGCCGCCGAAACGCGCCACCACGGCGTTTTCCGAGAACACGGTATCGGCCAGCTTGCGCGACAGCACGCGCAGGCATTCGTCGCCGGCCAGGTGGCCGTGCGTATCGTTGACCTTCTTGAAGTGGTCGAGATCGATCAGCAGCACGCCGAGCGGTTGCCGGGTTTCGTGCGCCTGGCGCAACAGCTGGTCGAAAACATCGTGGAAGTGGCGGCGGTTGAACACGCCGGTGAGGGCGTCGCGCCGGTTCGATTCGCGCAGGCGCGAATTGGCTTCGGCCAGTTGTTCCAGCGCCGAGCTCAGCTCGCCGGTGC
>CAYWHO010000194.1:372-4538 GCA_964458195.1 uncultured Arenimonas sp. | reverse complement strand
GGAATCGCCGGCACCTTGCCGGCCGTGCTCGCCTGGACGATGCCCCTGCTGTGCGTATTGCTGCTGCTGACCTGTTTCAACCGCGTCCGTGCCGGCCTGGCATCGGCGTCCGATTCACCACTCAAGTGAGGCCCATGCGTACTCCTTCGGAAAACTCCTTCACCACCCATGACGACAGCCAGCTGTTCTACCGGCACTGGCCGGCGACCGGTCAGCGGCGTGGTGCCATCGTGCTGCTGCATCGCGGCCACGAGCACGGCGGCCGCGTCGCGCATCTCGCCGACGAACTCGATCTGCCCGATTTCGACGTCTTCGCCTGGGACGCGCGCGGCAATGGCAAGTCGCCCGGTGCGCGCGGCGACAGCCCGAGTTTTTCCGCGCTGGTGCGCGACCTCGAGTGTTTCGTCCGGCACATGGAAGCGCAGCACGGCGTCGCGCCGCAGGACATGGCCGTGGTGGCGCAGAGCGTCGGCGCCGTCGTCGCCGCGACCTGGGTGCACGACTATGCGCCGAAGATCCGCGCCCTCGTGCTGGCGTCCCCGGCCTTCAAGGTCAAGCTTTACGTACCGCTGGCGCGCCCGGGCCTGAAACTGATGAGCGCGCTGTTCGGGAATTTCTTCGTCAACAGCTACGTCAAGGCGAAGTTCCTGACGCACGATCCGGCGCGCATCGCCAGTTACGAATCCGATCCGCTGATCGCCCGGCCGATCTCGGTGCGCGTGCTGCTCGGCCTGTACGAAACCGCCGAACGGATCGTCGAAGACGCGCAGGCCGTGCAGGTGCCGACGCAGCTGCTGATCTCGGGGGCCGATTGGGTGGTGCATCACGGGCCGCAGCATCGCTTCTTCGAGGGCCTCGGCAGCGCCATCAAGGAAAAACACGTATTGCCCGGTTTCTTCCACGACACCCTGGGCGAACGCGACCGCCATATCGCCGTGGCGAAGGTGCGACGCTTCCTCCTGCAGCGTTTCGACGCCGCGCCGGCCATTCCGGACCAGCGTCGTGCGCACGAAGCCAGCCCGAGCCAGATCGAATCCGACGCGCTCGGCGCGCCGCTGCCGTGGTGGTCGCCGCGGGCCTGGTACTGGGCGATCACCAAGCGCTCGCTGAAATTCGGCGCCCTGTTCTCGGCCGGGCTGAAGCTCGGCGAAGACACCGGCTACGATTCCGGCAGCACGCTCGATTTCGTTTACCGCAATCGCGCCGAAAGCCGCAATCCGTTCGGAAAGCTCATCGATCGCGTCTATCTCGGCTCGATCGGCTGGCGCGGCATCCGCGTACGCAAGACGCATGTCGAGGAACTGCTGCGCCTGGCGATGGCGCGGCTGCGCGCCGCCGGCACGCCGGTGCGCGTGATGGACATCGCGGCCGGCCACGGCCGTTACGCGCTCGAATTCTTCGAACGCGAGGGCGGCAAGCCCGACGCCATCCTGTTGCGCGACTACAGTGCGATCAATGTCGAGAAGGGCGCGGCCCTGATCGCCGAGAAGGGCATGCAGGCGATCGCACGCTTCGAACAGGCCGATGCCTTCGACCGCGCCCAGGTCGGCAGCGCCCAACCGGCGCCGACGCTGGGCATCGTCTCGGGCCTGTACGAACTGTTTCCCGACAATGCCTTGCTCGAAGCCTCGCTCGGCGGCCTCGCCGATGCGATCCCGGTCGGCGGTTATCTCGTTTACACCGGCCAGCCCTGGCATCCGCAGCTCGAACTGATCGCGCGCGGCCTGACCAGCCATCGCCAGGGTGCGGCCTGGGTGATGCGCCGGCGCAGCCAGCGCGAGATGGATCAACTGGTCGAGGCGGCGGGCTTCCGCAAGATCGAACAGCGCATCGACGATTTCGGCATCTTCACCGTCTCGCTGGCGCAGCGCATCGCATGAAACACGATGCCTGGCCGTGGCGCCGCGGGCTCGCGTGGCTGGCCTGCCTCGGGCCGCTGTTCTACCTGAGCTACGGCTTCGCCAATCATCTGGCTGCCGCGCGCAGCGGCGTGCCGTCCGTGGTGTTCGATTGGGAGCGGGGCATTCCCTTCCTGGCCTGGACCATCCTGCCGTACTGGACGATCAACGCGTTCTACGCCGCTTCCCTGTTCGTGCATCGTCGCGCCGCGGACGTCGATCGGCAGGGCAGGCGGCTGCTGACGGCGCAGTTCGTCGCCGTGAGTTGTTTCCTGCTGTTCCCGCTGAAGTTCGCTTTCGCGCGTCCGGAAACTTCCGGTTGGTCGGGCGCGATGTTCGATGCCTTGACCAGTTTCGACAAGCCCTACAACCAGGCGCCTTCGCTGCACATCGCGTTGCTGGTGATCTTGTGGAGCCTGTACACGCCGAAACTGCCGCGTGGGTTGAGGCCGGTGTTGCACGCGTGGTTCGCCTTGATCGGCATCTCGGTGCTGACCACGTACCAACATCATTTCATCGACATCCCGACCGGCGTGTTGCTCGGCGCGTTCTGCCTGTGGTGCTGGCCCGAGACGGGCCCGTCGCCGTTGATGTCCTGGCGGCGCGGTCGCAGCGCGGCGCATTGGCGATTGGCCATGTACTACGGTTTCGGGGCGCTCGCCTGCGTGGTGCTGGCATTGCTCGGCGGCGCCTGGCTGTGGTCGCTGTGGCCGGCGACGAGCCTGTCGCTGGTGGCGCTGGCGTACGCCGGTCTGGACGCCCAGGTGTTCCAGAAAACGGCGCAGGGCCGCATTCCGTTGGGGCCGCGCCTGCTGTTGGCGCCGTATCTTCTCGCCGCGCGCATCAACCAATGGTGGTGGACGCGCGGGTCGGCTGCGACGGTGGCGCTGGGCGAGGGACTGGGTTTCGGTCGCGTGCCGCGCTGGGGCGAACGCCTGGCGGATGGCGAGTCGCTGGTCGATCTGTCCGCCGAACTGCAGGGCGATGCGGCGGCGATCCAGGCGATTCCCTGCCTCGATCTGATTCCGCCTTCGCCTGCGCAATTGCGCGAGGCCTGTGCCGCCATCGAAAACGCGCGTAGCGCCGGTAAGGTGCGCGTGGCCTGCGCGCTCGGTTTTTCGCGCAGCGCCAGCGCGGTGCTGGCCTGGTGGCTGCGCACGGGCCGCGAACCGAACCTGGAACAGGCCGAACGCCGCCTGCGTGCCTTGCAGCCGCGACTGGTGCTGACGCCGGCGCATCGCGAGGCGATCGCGGCGGCCGCGCATGGTTGAGGAAAGTGCGGCGCAGGCCGAAGCGAAAACGACGGCGGCGCGATTGCGACGCTCGCTGCGCTGGGACGCCGTCGCGGCGCTGTCGGTCGCCGCCGGCATCGGACTGCTGCTCGTCGTTCCGCTGCGCGGGGTTCCCGGCGCCTTGGCCGCAGGCGCGCTGATGATGACGCCGGCGATCGCGTACTACTCCCTGCGCATCCGTTTCGATGCGGCGGTTTTCGCACGCTGGTCGGCGCGAACCGACATCGCCGCGGCGATGCGCGAATTCGACGAAGCGCTCGCGCGCCGGCTTCGCCGGCCGCCGGTCACGCCGGTCAGGCCCTTGGCCGATCGAATCGCCGGCGCCTTCGGCCTGGCCCAACGCCATCGCCGGTGGTGCGGCTTGCAGGCAACGGCGATACTGGCGGCCGCGGCCTTGTCGGCAGCGAACGGGATCTAGGCATGTTCGAACGCTTCGTCGCCGCCGGCATCGTCGGCTTCACGCAACTGTTGACCGGCGCGCGCACGATCTGGATGGCGCCGCAGCCGCGCGGACGGCAGCGCGCGTATTTCGCCAACCACAACAGCCACGGCGATTTCGTCCTGTTGTGGTCGTCGCTCGATCCGCGCGCCCGCGCTCGCACCCGCCCTGTCGCCGGCCTGGACTATTGGCTGGGCGATCCGATCCGCCGCTATCTGGCCGAGCGCGTGTTCCGCGCGGTGCTGATCGATCGCAACCCGGAAACGCGCGTGCGCAATCCCATCGACCAGATGGTCGAGGCGATCGACGCCGACGATTCGCTCATCCTCTTCCCCGAAGGCACGCGCAACCTCAGCGAGCAACGACTGCTGCCGTTCAAGCCCGGGCTCTGGCATGTCGGCCGCCGGCGCCCGGCCCTGGACCTGATCCCGGTCTGGATAGACAACCTCAACCGCGTACTGCCCAAAGGCGAAGCGATTCCGGTGCCGCTGCTTTGCACGGTGCGCTTCGGCGCGGCCTTGCATGTGGCCGATGGCG
>CAYWHO010000194.1:0-362 GCA_964458195.1 uncultured Arenimonas sp. | reverse complement strand
AGGCCCTGCTGGACCTCGCGCCGGACGAGGAGGCGGCATGAACCGCATGAACCTGCACCTGCCGACCGACGATCCCTACCTCCTGCTGTTCGGGGGCGTGATCTGCGCGCTGTTGCTGGCCAGCGCGATCGGCCTGGCGATGCGCCATCTGGTCGCGCGCGGGCAGCCGCATGGCGTCATCGACAATCTCATCGCCCGCGTCAACGCCTGGTGGTGGATGGTCGGCGTGCTCGGTTTCAGCTTCTGGCTCGGGCGCGAAGCGGTGATCGTGCTGTTCGCCTTGCTGAGCTTCTTCGCCCTGCGCGAGTTCCTCACCATCACCGATACGCGGCGCGGCGACCATCGCGCCTTGCTGGCGAGTT
>CAYWHO010000193.1:0-4560 GCA_964458195.1 uncultured Arenimonas sp. | reverse complement strand
GAGCTTGAGCAGCACGGCGTCGAGGATGTCGGCGCGCGTGCGGCGCGCGAGCACACGCCCGCCGGTCATGGCACCGGCCACGAGGAAGGTGCCGGTTTCGATGCGGTCCGGCAGCACGTCGTACTGCCCCCCATCAAGACGATCGACGCCTTCGATGACGATGCGGTTGCTGCCGGCGCCTTCGATCTTCGCTCCCATCGAGATCAGGCAGTTCGCCAGATCCACCACCTCCGGTTCCTCGGCGCAGTTCTCCAGCACCGTGGTGCCACGCGCGAGCGCCGCCGCCATCAATACGTTCTCGGTGCCGGTCACGGTGACCATGTCGAAAGCGTAACGACCGCCGCGCAGGCGGTCGGCCCGCGCCTTGACGAAGCCGTTCTCGACCACGACATCGGCGCCGAGCGCCTGCAGGCCGCGGATGTGCTGGTCCACCGGGCGCGAACCGATCGCGCAACCGCCCGGAAGCGAAACCTCGGCATGGCCATGCTTGGCCAGCAGCGGACCGAGCACCAGGATCGAGGCGCGCATCGTCTTGACCAGTTCGTAGGGCGCGACCGTCTGCAATTGCGCGCCGGCATCGACGGTGATCGTCAGCTTTTCGTCAACGGTCAGCTGCGCGCCAAGCGCGCCGAGCAATTCCATCGTCGTGGTGACGTCGTGCAGATGCGGCACGTTGCCGATCGAGATCGGACGGTCGGCGAGCAGCGTGGCGCATAGGATGGGAAGCACGGCGTTCTTGGCGCCGGAAATCTGCACTTCGCCGTTGAGGACTTCGCCGCCGGTGATAACGATTTTGGCCATTTTGTTCTTTTTAGGTTTTAGGTTTTAGGGGATTAAGTTTTCGGTTTTCGGTTTTCGGTTTTCGGTCAAGAAAAGGCACACATGAAGAAACGGACCCGGCTCTGAACTTAAAACTTAAAACTTAAAACTTAATCCCCTAAAACCTAAAACCTAAAACCTAAAACCAGAGCCAGAAGCTTGAAACTGAAAACTGAAAACTGAAAACTGAAAACCGAAAACCTCAGCCCGCCTCGTCCGGCGTCAGGGTCCGAAGGGCCAGGGCGTGGATCTCGCCGCCCATGCGTTCGCCCAGGGTCGCGTAAACCATGCGATGCCGTGCCAGCGGGAGCTTGCCGCGGAAGGCGTCGCAGACGACGACGGCCTCGAAATGCACGCCGTCATCGCCGCTGACGCGGGCCTGGGCGCCGGGCAGGCCGGCCTCGATCAATTGCTGGATGGTCTGGGGATTCATCGGGGAGAAAGCGGAAAGCCGGAGGCGGGACGGCGCAAGCCGTACAATAGGCGCCCATGATACCTACCTGCCCGGCCCACTGCCCATGAGCATCGCGCCGAACTCCAGTGCTTCCGACGCCTCCGACCTGGCCGCCCTGATCGACAGCGGCCGCCGGGTGTTGCGCATCGAAACGCAGGCGCTGGAGGCGTTGCAGGCGCGTATCGGCCCGGACTTCGCCCAGGCCTGCCGCCTGCTGCTCGCCTGTAGGGGTCGCGTGGTTTGCACCGGCATGGGCAAGTCCGGTCATATCGCCACCAAGATCGCGGCGACCCTGGCCTCGACCGGCACGCCGGCTTTCTTCCTGCATCCGGGCGAAGCCAGCCATGGCGACCTCGGCATGGTCACCGATGCCGATGTCGTGCTGGCCCTGTCCAATTCCGGCGAAAGCGAAGAGCTGCTGACCATCGTCCCGGCGCTCAAGCGCCTGGGCAATGTGATGATCGCGATGACCGGCCGGCCCAGTTCCGGCCTGGCACGGCATGCCGACGTGCACCTGGACGTCTCCGTACCGGAAGAAGCCTGCCCCCTCGGCCTGGCCCCTACCTCGAGCACCACGGCCGCACTGGCCATGGGCGATGCACTGGCCGTGGCCCTGCTGGAAGCGCGAGGCTTCACCGCCGAGGATTTCGCCCGCTCCCATCCCGCCGGCACCCTCGGGCGTCGCCTGCTGCTGCATATCGGCGACGTGATGCATGCCGGCGCCGACGTGCCGCGCGTAGCGCCCGACGCGAGCGCCAGCGAGGCGCTGGTCGAGATGAGCCGCAAGCGCCTGGGCATGACGGCCGTGGTCGATGCCGACGACCGCCTGCTCGGCATCTTCACCGACGGCGACCTGCGCCGCGCGCTCGACGACGAGCAGACCGACCTGCGCAGCACGCCCGTGCAACGCATCATGAGCCGCTCGCCGAAGACCATCGGCCCGCAACAACTGGCGGTCGAAGCCGCGCACCTGATGGAAGCCCACAAGATCAACGCGCTGGTGGTGGTGGACGAACAGCAGCGCGTGGTCGGCGCCTTGAACATCCACGACCTGCTGCGCGCCCGCGTGGTCTGAGCACTCCGGACGACACCCGACGACATGCCCCTCCTATCCGCCGCCGACCTGCAGCAACGCGCTGCGCGCATTCGCCTGGCCTGCTTCGACGTGGACGGCACCCTCACCGATGGCCGCCTGTATTTCGGCGCCGAGGGCGAACTGGCCAAGGCCTTTCATGTGCACGATGGCCAGGGCCTGCGCCTGCTCGAAGACCACGGCATCGCCGTTGCGCTGATCACCGCACGCGACAGCGCGGCGGCGCGCGCCCGCGGCGAGCGCCTGCGCCTGCGCCACGTACACACCGGCATCAAGGACAAGCGCGCCTGCCTGGACGAAATCTGCGCCGAGCTCGGGTTGTCGCTGGACCAGGTCGCCTACTGCGGCGACGACCTGCCGGACCTGCCGGCGCTGTCCGTCGTCGGACTGGCCTGCGCGCCCGCGAACGCCCACGCCTGGATCCGCGAACAGGCGCACTGGATCAGCCGCGAGCGCGGTGGCGAAGGCGCGGCGCGCGAACTGTGCGACCTCATCCTCGAAGCGCAGGGCTGGCGCGATGCCATCCTGCTGCGGTACCGCGACGCGTGAGCCAGCGCCGCCTCGCCACCATCGTATTGCTGGTCCTGGTCGGCCTGGTCGGCGCGGTCGTCTGGGAACTGCGGCCGACGCACCGCAGCGACGCGGTCAATCCGCTGCGCTCCGATTACACCCTGGACAATTTCCAGATGACCTCGCTCGACGAGAAAGGCGTGGAATCGTTCAGCGTCGAAGCGCCGCACCTCGAGCGCGACCCCAGCGGCAAGAGCCTGACCCTGACCAAGCCGCAATTCTCCTTCCCGGACGACGACGGCGGCCGCTGGAACGCCACCTCGGACAGCGCCTGGGTGGCGGAGAAAGGCGTCGAAGTCCGCCTGCTGAAGAACGTGGTGATGATCGGCCCCGTCAGCCCGCGCGGCGAACGCACGCGCTTCAGCACGGAGCGGCTGGACGTCTTCCCGAAAAAGGACCTCGCCACCAGCGCCGATGCCGTGACCATCGCCCGGGCGAACTCTATACTGACCGGTACCGGCCTGCGCGCGGACATGAAGGCCCAGAAGATCCAACTGCTATCGAACGTCAAAGGACGCTATGCGCCTCGCCAATAATCTCCTGACCGTCGCCGTGCTCGGCGTCCTGCTGGCCGTAAGCCCGCTCGCGAACGGCAAGTCTTCCGACCGCAAGCAGCCGATGGACGTCGCCGCCGACCGTACCGACGCGATGCTCGGCGACGACAGCGATTCGACCCTGTACGGCAACGTCAAGATCACCCAGGGTTCGCTCGAGGTCGATGCCGACAAGGCCGTCATCCACCGCAAGGGCGGCGACATCAGCCAGGTCGTGCTGACCGGCAGCCCGGCCACGCTGCGCCAGACCGCCGACAACGGCGAGCCGATGACGGCGCGCGCGCAACAGATCGTCTACACGCTCAGCAGCGACATCATCGTGCTCAGCGGCGATGTCGTGATCGAACAGCCGCGCGGCAACCTGCGCGGGCAAACGATCAAGTACGACCTCAACACCGGCCGTCTGGACGGCGGCGGCGACGGCAATCGCGTGCAGATGCGCATCCTTCCCAAGAGCGGCGGCAGCAGCAACTGATGCTGTCCGCCCGCGGCCTGCGCAAGCGCTACAAGCAGCGCGAAGTCGTGCACGACTTCGGCCTCGACCTGGGGCCGGGCGAGGTCGTCGGCCTGCTCGGCCCCAATGGCGCCGGCAAGACGACCTGCTTCTACATGATCGTCGGCCTGGTGCCGGCCGATGCCGGCCGCATCGAACTGGACGGGCGCAACATCACCGGCCTGCCGATGCACGAACGCGCGCGGCTCGGCCTGGGTTATCTGCCGCAGGAAGCGTCGGTGTTCCGCAAGCTCAGCGTCGCCGACAACCTGCGCGCGGTGCTGGAACTGCGCGAGGATCTCGATTCCGAGGGCCGCGAGCGCGAACTGAAGGGGCTGCTGGAAGAACTGCAGGTGACCCATGTCGCCGAGCAGCTCGGCGCCAGTCTTTCGGGCGGCGAACGACGACGCGTGGAGATCGCCCGCGCGCTGGCGGCGAAGCCACGCATGATGCTGCTCGACGAACCTTTCGCCGGCGTCGATCCCATCTCGGTCGGCGAGATCCAGAAGATCGTGCGCCACTTGAAGCAGCGCGGCATCGGCGTGCTGATCACCGACCACAACGTGCGCGAGACGCT
>CAYWHO010000192.1:0-4606 GCA_964458195.1 uncultured Arenimonas sp. | reverse complement strand
GCAGCAGCATCTCGGCCCAGTCCTGCGCCTCGGTGCCGCCGGCGCCGGCCTGGATATCGACGAAAGCATTGTTCGCATCCATCTTGCCGGAGAACATGCGCTGGAATTCCAGCTTGCCCACGCGCGCGGCGATGGCGTCGACGTCGGCGACGACGGCCTCCACCGTGCCTTCGTCGTTTTCCATCTCGGCGAGATCGAGCAGGTCGGCGGCCTCGGCGAGCCCGTCGCTGCCGGAGCGGATTTCGCCGACGATCTTGTCCAGCAGCGACCGTTCTCGACCCAGGGCCTGGGCGCGTTCCGGTTCGTTCCAGATGGCGGGATTTTCCAGCTCGCGGCTGACTTCTTCGAGGCGTTCTACTTTTGCATCGAAGTCAAAGATACCCCCTCAGCGAATCGAGCCGACCCTTGAGGTCGGCGATGCGCTGGCGGATCAGGTTGAGTTCCATATACCGGTCGAAGGCGAAAAAACAGCGGCAATGATACCAGCCCCCGCCCCGGGCCGCCTAAGCCGGCAGCCAGTGGCGGATCAGCAGCTGCACGTCGCGGCGTCCGCGGAAATCGTCCGGCTCGAGTTGGTAGGCGGCATGCAGGCGCGCCGGCGGTTCCTCGCCCCGCCAGCCGCCGAAATGGATCGCCGACAAGGCTTTCCCGCCTTCCGCCGGCCGCAACCCGAGCTTCAGGTGGCGACCGCCGAGCACGCGCCATTCGAGCACGTCGAACACGTTGTCGAACACCGGTTCGGGAAAGGCCTGTCCCCAGGGTCCAGCGGCGCGCAAGGCCTCGGCCAGCCCGCGGCTGAAGTCTTCGGGCGCCAGCGCGCCGTCGCTCAGGCATTCGGCCTCGAGCAGTTCCGGCGACAGCATGCGCTCGGCATGCTGCGCGAACGCCTGGCGAAACGCTTCCAGTTTCTCGCGATGGAGGCTGAGTCCCGCCGCCATCGCATGCCCACCGAAGCGTTCGACCATGCCGGGATGGTTCGCATCCACGGCGGCCAGCGCGTCGCGCACATGGAAGCCGGGGATCGACCGTGCCGAGCCACGCAACTGGTCCGAGCCCGGCTCCGCCGGCGCGAACGCCACCGTCGGGCGATGCACGCGTTCCTTGATGCGCGAGGCGACCAGGCCGACGACACCGGGATGCCAGGCCTCGTCGAACAGCACGATGCCCGCGGCAACATCCCCGGTCGCTTGCGGCACGTCGCGCAACAACAACTCCGCGTCGTCGACCATCGTCTCCTGCAATTCCCGGCGTTCGGCATTGATGCGATCGAGCACGGTGGCGCGCCCGGCGGCGCGTTCGGCGTCGCCGTCGAGCAGGCATTCGATGCCGAGACGCATGTCGTCGAGGCGCCCTGCCGCGTTCAACCGAGGCGCGATCGCGAAGCCGATGTCGCTCGCGCCGATCTTGCCGAGCTCCCGGCCGGATACTTCGACGAGGGCACGCACGCCGGGCTGGCATTGTCCTTCGCGGATGCGACGCAGGCCAGCGGCAACGAGCAGGCGGTTGTTGCGATCCAGCGGCACGAGATCGGCGACGGTGCCGATGGCAACCAGGTCGAGCAGTCGCGACAGATCGGGCTCTGCCGGCGCGAACCGTCCGCACTCGCGCAGGTGGCGGCGCAGGGCCAGCAGCAGATAGAACACCACGCCGACGCCAGCCACCGACTTGCTCGGGAAGGCGTCGCCCGCCAGGTTCGGATTGACGATGGCATCCGCATCGGGCAACAGCGGGCCCGGCAGATGATGATCGGTGATCAGGACCTGCCATCCGCGCGCTTTCGCGGCGGCGACGCCCGCATGGCAGGCGATGCCGTTGTCCACGGTCAAAAGCATGTCGGGATTCAGGCCGACCATGTCCTCGACGAGGGCCGGCGACAAGCCGTAGCCATGCACGGCGCGATTCGGCACCCGGTAGTCGAGCGAGCGCGCACCGAGCATGCGCAGTCCGCGCACGGCGACGGCGGTGCCGGTGGCGCCGTCGCAATCGAAATCGCCGACGACGACGATGCGCGCATCGCTTTCGATGGCTCGCGCCAGCAGCGCGACGGCGGCGTCGATACCACCGAGCGAGTCGGGCGGAAGCAAGTCGGCCAGCCTCAGTTCGGCCTCCTGCGCACTGCACACGCCGCGCGCCGCGTAAACGCGGCGCAGCGCCTCGGGAACATGCGCGGGCCAGGCGCCGGGTTCCGGCGCGGCACGACGGACGATCCGCGCGTCGGGCTTCATGCGCCGAGTTCGGCCAGCGGGCGGCGCCAGAACCGCCAGCGCTGCGCTGTGCGGAGGCGCCAGCGCGCACCATCGGCGAAATCGAGCACGATGCCCTGGTAACGCGCGAATACCTGCGACAGCGCATCGCCGGACAACTGCGCCTCGACCTTGCGCCAGTCGCGCTCGCGGCGCAGGTCGAGCAAGCGGCTGCCCTGCCCCGGATCGCCGTCGGCGATGCCCGCGGCGGCGGCCAGGGCCGACACATCCGCATCGGCATTCGATACGCTCGCCATGCCGGTCTTCACGCTGGCGGGCAACACGCCAGCGCCCCAGAACCAGAGCGAATTCGCCGGCGACAACCCTTGCGCGATGCGCGCGGCGTTGATCGGGTGGTTGTGCAGCAGGATCTGCGCTTCGTTGAGCAGTGCGCGCCAACGTCGCCCCGACTCGCCTTCGGGAAGATGACGGAACAAATCATCGCCCAATCCGGCTTCCGGCGGGCTGAACTCGGGCAAGGGCGCATCCGCCGCCAACTGCAGATACCAACGTTCGGGCGCGCCGGCGGACAGCGGCAAGCCGGCATCGCCGAACACGGGCCGCAGCTCCTGCAACAGGGCGTCGGCCTCGCGACTATCGAGGCCGAGGTTTCCCCAGGCCATCAAGCGCGCGCCGCTGATGTCGGGACGCACATGCACCGGATCGGCGCGCAGCCAGCGGAACCCCTGCGCGTCGCCGCAATCGGCCTGGCGCTGCAGGGCTGCCATCGGCCAGGCCTTCGGAACGGTTTCGAAATACCGCAGCAACTGCGCCTGCTCGCCCGCCTCGCCATCCCCGAGCCGGTCCGCGCGTCCCAGCAGGCGATCGACTCCGGCCGCCAGGCGCTGACGACCGAATCGCCGCCGTTCCGGCAAGAGGATGACCAGCATGCCGCGATCGGCGGGCATCGGACTCAGCCGACGTAGCGCACCGCGATGATGTCGTAGTCGCGGTTGCCGCCGGGCGCTTCGATCGTGATGCTGTCGCCCTCGTGCTTGCCGATCAACGCGCGCGCGATCGGCGAGGAGATCGAGATGCGGCCGAGCTTGATGTCGGATTCGAGGTCGCCGACGATCTGGTAGCTGACTTCGTCGCCGCTTTCGGCGTCGGCCAGGTCCACGGTCGCGCCGAACACCACGCGCGTGCCGGCGTTGAGGGTGGCGACGTCGATCAGCTGCGCATGCGACAGCACGAACTCCAGCTCCTGGATGCGCCCCTCGATGAAGCCCTGCTGCTCGCGGGCCGCATGGTATTCGGCGTTTTCCTTCAGGTCGCCGTGCGCGCGCGCTTCAGCGATCGCGTTGATCACGGCGGGGCGCTTGACCGACCTGAGGTGATCGAGTTCTTCGCGGAGGCGCTGGGCGCCATTGACGGTCAGGGGTGCTCTCATCCGTGGACTTCCTTGTGCAGTTCCTGCAGCGACCAGACGCGCGGATTGTCGCGCGTCTCGATCGCGTGGATCAGCGCGCGTGCGCCGGGAACGGTGGTCGAATAGGTGATGCGGTGCTGCAAGGCCTCGCGGCGGATCGAGAACGAGTCGGCGATGGCCTGCTTGCCCTCGGTGGTGTTGACGATATACGAAATCTCGCCGTTCTTGATCAGGTCGACCACGTGCGGCCGGCCCTCGAGCACCTTGTTGATGCGGTCGCAGGACAAGCCCTGCGCGCGCAGGAAGGCTGCCGTGCCACTGGTGGCGACCAGCGAATAGCCGCGATCGAGCAGCAGGCGGGCGACATCGACCACGCGCGGCTTGTCGGCCTCGCGCACCGAGATGAAGACCTTGCCGACCGGCGGCGCCTTGATGTTGGCGGCTTCCTCGGCGCGGCCGAAGGCGTCGGCGAAAGTACGGCCCACGCCCATCACCTCGCCGGTCGAGCGCATTTCCGGCCCGAGGATAGGATCGACGTTCTGGAACTTGGCGAAGGGGAAGATCGCCTCCTTCACGGAAAAATACGCGGGCACGATTTCCTGGGTGGCGCCCTGCTCGACCAGGCTCTGTCCGACCATGCAACGGGCGGAAATCTTCGCCAACGGCCGGCCGATCGCCTTGGAGACGAACGGCACGGTGCGCGAGGCGCGCGGGTTGACCTCGAGCACGAAGATCGTCTCCTCGCCGTCGTCGCCGGTCTGGATGGCGAACTGCGTGTTCATCAGGCCGATGACCTTCAGCTCGCGTGCCATGCGCGCGACCTGGTCGCGCAGGCGGTCCTGCGTCGCCTGGCTGAGCGTGTACGGCGGCAGCGAGCAGGAGGAGTCGCCGGAATGCACACCGGCCTCCTCGATGTGCTCCATGATGCCGCCGATCAGCACGTTGCCCTGCTGGTCGGCGATGATGTCCACGTCCACCTCGACCGCGTTGTCGA
>CAYWHO010000191.1:0-4742 GCA_964458195.1 uncultured Arenimonas sp. | reverse complement strand
CCACCGAACTGTCCGGCAACGTCATCGACGTCTGCCCGGTCGGTGCGCTGACGAACAAGGTGTTCCGCTTCCAGGCCCGCGCCTGGGAACTAGTCGCGCGCGAGAGCCTCGGTTATCACGATGCCCTCGGCTCCAACCTCTATCTGCACCAGCGCCGCGGCGACGTGCTGCGCGCGGTGCCGCGCGACAACGAAGCGGTCAACGAGTGCTGGTTGTCGGATCGCGACCGTTATTCGCACCAGGGCCTGGTCGCGGCCGATCGCGTGAGCAAGCCGATGGTCCGCGATGGCGACGGCTGGCGCGAAACCGCCTGGGAGGAAGCGCTGGCGATCGCCGCCGCGACGATCCGCAGCGTGCCGGCCAACGAGCTCGGCGTACTGGCGCACCCGGCGACCTCGAACGAGGAAGGCGCCTTGCTCGCGGGCATCGCCGAAGCGCTCGGCTCCGGCAATGTCGATCATCGCCTGAAGCAGCTCGATTTCGCCGACAAGCCGGTGGCCGAAGCCTTCCAGATGCCGGTCGCGGCAATGGAAAGCGCGGCGGTCGTGCTGCTCGTGGGCTGCAACCTGCGCCACGAGATTCCGTTGTTGCACCAGCGCCTGCACAAGGCCGGCAAGCGCGGCACGAAGATCTTCGCGATCAATCCTGTCGATTTCGACTTCACGTTTACGCTCGCCGGCAAGCGCGTTGTCGCGCCCTCGCGCTTGCCCGCGGCGCTCGCCGCCGTCGCGCAATCGGCCGGCGCCAGCCTGCCGCCGTCCCTGGCGACGGAGAGCGACGACAGCCTGCGCGCGATGGCCGAGGCCCTGGCGAAGGCGGACGGCAATGCCGTCATCGTGCTGGGCGAAATCGCCGAGCAGCATCCGCTGGCTTCGCACCTGCATGCCGCCGCCCGCGCCTTGGCGCAGGCGACCGGCGCGAAGCTCAACCGCATCCCGCAGGGTGCCAATGCCATCGGCCTCGCCCGGTACGGCGTGCTGCCGCGAGGGCAGGGACGCCATGCCGCCGCGATGCTGGACGGCTCGACCAAGGCGTTCGTGCTGTACGGCGTCGAGCCGCAGTACGACTTCGCGCATGGCGCCCAGGCCTTGAAGGCGTTGGCGTCGGCCAAGGTCGTGGCGTTCTCGGCCCATGCCAGCGACGAACTCAAGAAGATCGCGCAGGTCATCCTGCCGATAGGCCTGTTGCCGGAGATCGACGCCAGCCTCGTCAATGTCGATGGCACGACCCAGTACGCGAACGCCGCCGGCCGCCTGCCGGGCGATGCGCGTCCGGGCTGGCGCGTGTTGCGTGCGCTGTGCGATGCGCTCGGCCTGGCCGGTTTCGATTTCACCGATCTCGCCGGCCTGCGCTCGCGCCTGTGCGCCGAAACGGCGACCAGCGGCGACGGTCTCGCGGCGGCGTCGCCGAAGGCCAACGGCCTGGAGCGCATCACCACGACGCCGATCTATCGCGGCGACGCCGTGTTGCGCCGTTCGGCGGCGCTGAACTCGCATCCGCTGACGCGGGGCGCCCGTGCCGTGCTGCACCCGGAAGAAGCGATCGCGCTCGGCCTGTCGGAAGGCGCGATGCTGAAAGCCGGGGACGGCACCGGCAGCGCGACCCTGCCCGTGTCGATCAGCCCGCGGGTGGCGCGCGGCGCCATCTGGATCGAATCGTCCTACGAGGCCACGGCACCGCTGTCGCCGACCGCCAACCTCTCGGTAGTGAGGGCCTGACGTGTTCGACCTGCTCCGCGAATTCCTGCTGCAATACGGCCTGATCGGCGCCTTCGTCTGGACGCTGCTGAAGGTGCTCGTGATCGCCGTGCCGCTGATCCTGGCGGTGGCCTTCTACACGTTGTTCGAACGCAAGGTGATCGGCTGGATGCACGTCCGGCACGGGCCGCAGTTCGTCGGCGGCGTGATGGGCATCGGCGTGATCCAGGCCTTCGCCGACGTATTCAAGATGCTGTTCAAGGAACTGATCGTTCCTTCCAGCGCCAGTCCCTTCCTCTATCGCCTCGCGCCGCTGCTGGCGCTCGCACCGTCCTTCGCGGCCTGGGCGCTGATCCCGTTCGGCCCCGGCGACGAAGGTCCGGCGGTGCTGGCCAACGTCAATGCCGGCTTGCTGGCCTTGCTCGCGCTGACGTCGATGGGCGTGTACGGCATCATCCTCGGAGGCTGGGCCTCGAACTCGAAGTACGCGATGCTGGGCGCCTTGCGTTCCGCCGCGCAGGTCGTCAGCTACGAGATCGCGATGGGCTTCGCCCTGGTCGGCGTGCTTGTCGCCGCCGGCAGCATGAACCTGACCGAGATCGTCGACGCGCAGGCCGGCGATCTCGGCATCGGCGAATGGTTCGTCTGGCCGTTGCTGCCGCTGTTCCTGGTGTATTTCATCTCCGGCGTCGCCGAAACCAACCGCGCGCCCTTCGACGTCGCCGAGGGCGAATCGGAAATCGTCGCCGGCTTCCACGTCGAATACTCGGGCTCGGCCTTCGCGATCTTCTTCCTGGCCGAATACGCCAACATGATCCTGGTCAGCTTCCTGGCCTCGCTGCTGTTCCTCGGCGGCTGGTTGTCGCCGTTCCCGGCGACGGTGCCCTGGCTCGGCGTGGCGGGGTGGTGGTGGCTGTTCGCCAAGGCGCTGTTCTTCGCCTTCGCCTTCGTCTGGTTCCGCGCCAGTTTCCCGCGCTACCGCTACGACCAGATCATGCGCCTCGGCTGGAAGGTCTTCATTCCCATCACCATCGTCTGGATCTTCGTGACGGCGGTGGCCGCGTACAACAACTGGTTCGTCATCGGGGCCTGATCGGACATGAGTCGCGTAATCAATTACCTGCGCAGCCTGATGCTCCTGGAATTCATCCAGGGCTTGTGGCTGACGTGGAAGTACATGTTCAAGCCCAAGTACACGGTGAACTATCCCTTCGAGAAGTTCCCGCAGTCGCCGCGTTTCCGCGGCCTGCACGCGCTGCGCCGCTATCCCAACGGCGAAGAACGCTGCATCGCCTGCAAGCTGTGCGAGGCCGTCTGCCCGGCCCTGGCCATCACCATCGACGCGGCGCCGCGCGAGGACGGTTCGCGCCGCACCACGCGTTACGACATCGACCTGTTCAAGTGCATCTATTGCGGCTTCTGCGAAGAGAGCTGCCCGGTGGATTCCATCGTCGAGACGCACATCCACGAATACCACTTCGAGCAGCGCGGCGAAAACATCGTGACCAAGGACAAGCTGCTCGCCATCGGCGACCGCTTCGAGTCCGAGATCGCGGCCCGACGCGCCGCCGATGCGGCGTTCCGCTGAGGGCAGGGGAGAAACATGTCTTTCGAACTGATCGCCTTCTACGCGTTCGCCGCCGTCGCCGCCCTGGCGGCGCTCGGCGTGATCCTGGTGAAGAATCCGGTGCACGCCGCCCTCAGCCTGGTGCTGACCTTCTTCTCCGTCGCCTGCCTGTGGCTGCTGCTGCAGGCCGAGTTCCTCGGCATCGTGCTGATCCTGGTGTATGTCGGCGCGGTGATGATCCTGTTCCTGTTCGTGGTGATGATGCTTGACATCAACCTCACGCCGAAACGGGAAGGTTTCGCCCGCTACTTCCCCATCGCGACGGCCGTGGCCGCGATCATGTTCGTCGAGATGATCGGCCTGATCGGCGTTCGCGGCGGCCGCGATGTCACCGATCTGTCGAGCAGCGACCCGGCGGCCGCGGCCAATCTCAGCAATCTGGAATGGATCGGCCATTCGCTGTTCACGCAGTACATGCTGCCGTTCGAGGTCGCCGCCGTCATCCTGACCGTGGCCATCGTCGTCGCGGTAATGCTGACCCTGCGTCGGCGCAGCGGCACCAAGCACCAGGATCCGTCGCGCCAGGTCACCGTACGCCGCGAAGACCGCGTTCGCCTGCTGAAGATGAAGGCCGAGCGCCCGGCCGCGCCGGCCGGCGAGGAAGGCAACCCATGATCACCCTGAACCATTACCTCGCCCTGGCGGCGCTGCTGTTCGCCATCAGCGTGGCCGGCATCATCATCAACCGCAAGAACCTGATCGTGCTGCTGATGTGCATCGAACTGATGCTGCTGTCGGTGAACATCAATTTCGTGGCCTTCTCCCGTTTCCTCGGCGACGTGTCCGGCCAGGTCTTCGTGTTCTTCATCCTGACCGTGGCTGCTGCCGAGGCGGCCATCGGCCTGGCGATCCTCGTAACCCTGTTCCGCAACCGGCGCACGATCAACGTCGCCGAGCTCGACTCCCTGAAGGGCTGACATGGCGCCTGCATCCGAACCGGTAATCCTCCTTGCGGCGGGCAATCTGCTGCTCGTCGTGCTGGCGCCCCTGTTCGGCGCCATCGTCGCCGGGCTGTTCGGGCGCCAGATCGGCCGCACGGGCGCGCACACGGTCACCATCGCCGGCGTCGCGATCAGCTTCCTGCTCGCCTGCAAGATGCTGCATGAACTGGCGACCGGACTGGTCGATCCTTTCAACCAGAACGTCTACACCTTCTTCGAGGTCGGCCACTACTCGGCCCATGTCGGCTTCATGGTGGACAAGCTGACGGCGATGATGATGGTGGTCGTCACCTTCGTCTCCCTGCTGGTGCACGTCTACACCATCGGTTACATGGCGGAAGACCCGGGTTACCAGCGCTTCTTCAGCTACATCTCGCTATTCACCTTCTCCATGCTGATGCTGGTGATGAGCAACAACTTCCTGCAGCTGTTCTTCGGCTGGGAAGCGGTGGGCCTGGTGTCCTACCTGCTGATCGG
>CAYWHO010000190.1:0-4744 GCA_964458195.1 uncultured Arenimonas sp. | reverse complement strand
TGCCGAAGATGAAATTCGAGCCGGCGCCGACGAAGCTAAGGACTTTCACGAAACCCTGGCCGAGGGCGTCGAACACGTCCTTGCCGCCCGGCACCAGCAGTACAAGGGCAGCGAAAGCGATCTGCAGCGTGACGCCCGTGGCGACGAGCTTCCAATCCACGCGGGACTTGTTGTTGGAGAACAGCCAGGCGATGCCGAGCAGGACGACAAGGCCGAACAGGCCGAAAAGAATGGAAGTCATGGAACGTCGGATCCCCGGGACGATGCCGCAGGGTAGTGCAGGCTACGGGGCCGGGGCAAGGCGAATCGGGGCCGCGCGCCGTTCAGTGCTGGTCGCGCGCGATCACCCGGTTGCGGCCGGTGCGCTTGGCCGTGCGCAGGCGCTGGTCGGCGGTGCGCAGCAGGCCGGAAACGTCGATGGCATCCTGCGGCAGGCAGGCGAGGCCGGCGCTGAAGGTCAGTTGCCGCGGTTCGGATTCGTCGTCGGGCAGGAAGGGGCGCGTCTCCAGCCGACGGCGCAGCGCGTCCATGCGTTCCCACGCCGCGCCCAGCGGCAGGCGCAGCAGGATGACGAATTCTTCGCCGCCGGTACGCACCATCGGTTCGTCGCGGCCCAGTTCCAGGCGCAGGCTCTTGACCGCGTGGCGCAACGCGGCGTCGCCGACCTGGTGGCCGAGTTCGTCGTTGATGCGCTTGAAATGGTCGAGGTCCACCAGGGCCAGGCACAGGGTTTCGCCTTCGGCGCGCGCGTCGGCCAGGATCTTCGGCACGCGGTGCGTCAGGTAGCTGCGGTTGGGCAGGCCGGTCAGGCCGTCGGTGCCGGAGAGTTGCACCAGCCGGTGCATGCGGAAGACGATGACCACCGTCACCAGCGTCGCCATCGCGATCAGCAACAGGCGTTGCAGCTGCGTGGACAGCGACACGGTGCCGTATTCGACCGAGACGATCGGCCCGTCGGCGGTAGCGAGGAAGAAGGCGCTGACCGCCGCGTATTGCAGCAGCGCCAGCGTGCCGACCAGCAGGCTGACGCGCACGTCGTTGCGCAGGGCCGTCGTCAGGATCGCCAGCGGATACAGGCACCAGACGACGACGCTGTTGAGGCCGGTGGCGGGCGAGTGCGCCGCCAACAGCACCAGCACCAGGCTGACGAGACTGACGTCGAACGCGGCCGAGACGAACGGCAGCCAGCGCAGGCGCTGGCGTCGCTGCGACAGGGCCAGCCACAGGCTGCTGATCGCCAGCACCATCACCACGCCGACGAAGCCGATCGTGGTTTCGCGCAGGTCGCCGCCGGAGGCGTAGTTGATCGCCGGCAGCAACAGCAACATCAGGGAGAGGAACAGGCGCAGGCGCGCGAGCAGGATCTCGCCGCCGGCCCCGACCTCGAGCATCAGCTCGTCCGGCCGCTCGCGCAGCGCGTTGGACAGGTCGCGGAATGTTTCGCGCAGCGTGCTCACGCGGTGGCGAAATCGTCGGGCGGGGAGCCCGAGCATAGCGGCTCGTCTGCGCGATGTCAGGTCGCGATGCCGGCCCAGGCCACCCAGAGCGCGAGCCCGGCGAACAATCCGGCGGCGGCGAAACGCGCCGCGCGCAGCGGCAGGCGGTCGGCGTAGCGGTGGCCGAGCAGGACGACCGGCGCGTTCGCCAGCAGCATGCCCAGCGTGGTGCCGAGCACGACTTGCCACAGCGGCGCGTACTTCGCGGCGAGCACGACGGTCGCGACCTGGGTCTTGTCGCCGATCTCGACCAGGAAGAAGGCGACCAGCGTCGCGACGAAGGCGCCGCGCACCGACGGCTTCGCCTCGTTCTCTTGCAGCGTGTCCGGCACCAGGGCCCAGGCCGCCACGGCAAGGAAGCTGGCGACGACGCCCCAGCGCAGCGCGTTCGGCGGAATCCAGGCGGCGATCCAGGCACCGACCCAGGCAGAAGCGGCGTGATTGAGCAGGGTGGCGGCGAGGATGCCGAGGATGATCGGCCAGGGGCGGCGGTAACGCGCGGCGAGCACGAGCGCGAGCAATTGCGTCTTGTCGCCGATTTCGGCGAGCGCGACCGTGAGCGTGGAGAGGAGGAAGGTCTGCATCGTCTTTACCTGCCGGACTTGGACGCGATGGTCGTTCCGCCGCGGCCGGCCGGCGCGTCGGAACAACCAAAGGTCTTGCCTGGGCGACGATTCCGCCTGCCGGCGCCATGGTCGATTCGGACCAAGCGTGTTGACGTCGGCTCCCGCGTGCGCGGGCGGCTACTCCCCGATGGGATGGCGAATTGTACCGGCCTGGCGCCAGGCGTGGATGAATGCGAACGATTCAATGAAAACGCCCGGCCGGAGCCGGGCGTCGCGGATAAAAAGGACAGCGTCGTAACCCGGGTTGGGAGACGCGCATCGCGCGGATCGAAACCCGGGTTACGGGCCGCCAAGAGGCGCCATCGTCTAGCGCGAGGGTATGGTGATGATCTCGATCTGCTCGTCGCCGTCGGTGTCGCCATCGTCGATGACGCGCACGTCGCGGATGACTTCGACGATCGCATCGGAATCCTCGTCCCACTGGATGACGGCAGCCGGACGGGGCGGCGGAGGCGGTGCCGCCGGTGCCGGTGCCGGCGTCGGTGCGACGCCAGGCGTGCGCGGTGCGGCGGGCGGCGCCGGCGCTGCCGGCGGCGGTGGCGGAACCATGAAAGGCAGCGGCCGCGACTTCGGCACCGCGATGCTGACGGCGACGGGCTTGCGGTCGCGCAGCACGTCGAGCTTCAGTTGTTCGCCTTCCTCCTTGTCGCGCAGGGCGCGCATCACGTCGCGCGGCGACTTCACCGCGGCGCCGCCGACGCGCTGGATCACGTCGCCCGATTGCAGGCCCTTGAGTTCGTCGCCGCTGCTGATCACCAGCACGCCGTCGCTGCTGCCGAAATAGCGGCCGAGCGAGGCGTCGATCGACGCGAGATTCAGGCCCTGCCAGCGGAAGGCCTCGACCAGGGCGGGCAGGTGGCAGTCGTCGTTGCCGGGCGCGCAGTCGCGCATGGGGCCGATGCGTTCGATGTCCATCTGCACTTTTTCCGGCAGCATGAACACGCGGTCGCCATCGCCCTTCCAGGCGCGCGGCGTGCGCGGCGGTCCGCCTTCGCCGCGTTCGAACACCATCACGCGATGGATCTGGTCCGCTTTCACGCTGATCGTTCCGGTCTTGCCGGCGCGGGCGTAGCCCAGCTTCACCACCTGGTCCTGCTTCAGGTCGCCGAGCATCTTGCGCGCGGCGTCCACCGCGGCCTCGCCATTGCCGGGGATCTTCTTGCCGTCGATGCTGAGCACGATGTCGCCGCTGTGCAGGCCGGCGCGCATCGCCGGGCTGTCGGGCGTCACCGCCACGATCTTCACGCCGCTGGCCGCGGCGTTCGGCGCCAGCACGATGCCGAGGCCGAGGCGGCGTTCGCGCAGGCCGCGGCCGCGATCGCCGTCGCGGTCGTGATCGCGATCGCGCCAGTGGAAGTCGCGCATCGCCTCGGGCGCGTCGCCCGGGCCGAAGCGGCGGATGATGACGTCGTCGTCGCCGGGGCCTTCGCCGGGGCCGACGCGGCGCACGATGACGCGCACCTGGCCGTCGTCGCCGAGTTGCTTGGACAGTTCTTCGATGCGCGTGGTCAGGCGCTCGATCTCTTCGCGCGCGGCCTGTTGCTGCGCCGTGGGCGCCTTCGGCGTCTTGGCCGGCGTGGCGGCCAGCGCCGAGCCCGAACTGAGCACGGCGGCGATCAGCAGGGGCAACAGGCGCCGGGCGATGCGAGGGGTGGATTTCATAACGTTGTCTCCGTTCCGGATCGACCGGTGTCAGTAGGTGGAAACCATGGCCAGTTCCATGCCGCGCCCTTCGGCGGCGAGGTAATGGCGGGAAGATTCGAGGCTGGCGACGTCGCGCAGCAGGGCGACGCGCTGCTGCCACAGGTCGAGTTGCCGGTCGGCGGCCGGTCCCGATTGCAGTTGTCCGTCGATCTCCTGCAACTGGTCCTGCAGCGCCAGGCCGATGGCGGCGGTGGTGGCGTCGCTGGCCACGTCGTCCGATGCGGCATTGACCAGGCTTTCGAGTTGCGCCGATTCGGCCATCAGCGACAGCAGGCGTTCGTCGGTCGGAACCGCGTGCGTCTTCGTCGCGCCGGCATCGGCGACCGTCGTCGGCGCCGGGTTGTGCGGCATCAGTGCGAAGGCGAGGCCGAGCGCCAGCGACGCGGCGATCGCCATCGGCCAGCGCGGCAAGCCGCGCCGTTTCGCCGGCAGGCGTGCCGCCAGCGCGGGCCAGGCGCTCTGCGCCGGCGCTTCCAGCGGCAACGCGCGCAGCGCTTCGCCGACCGGGATGCCGTGTTCGTGCGGGAAACGTTCGTCAGGCATGGGTGGGAACCTCGATGTCGAGCAGGGCGCGCAGCTTGCGGGTGCCGCGCGCGAGTTGCGATTTGGAGAAGGAAACCGTCTTGCCCATCTGCGCGGCGATCTCTTCGTGCGTATAGCCTTCGGCGTGGTACAGCCAGAGCACGCCGCGGGTGCTGTCGGGCAGGCGCATCAGCGCTTCCGTCAGCAGGGCGGCGTCGGCGGCGCGTGGCGGCAGCAGGGTGGCTTCGCCGCCGGGCAGGTCTTGCTCGTCGTAGTCCTGCTCGGGCTCGTTGCGACCGCGCCGGCGCAGGCGCATCAACGCTTCGTTGACGGCGATCTGGCGCAGCCAGCCCCAGAACGGGGATTCGCTGCGGAACTCGGCGAGTCGGTCGAACA
>CAYWHO010000189.1:0-4778 GCA_964458195.1 uncultured Arenimonas sp. | reverse complement strand
GAACGGGCGCCGCCAAGGCTTCCAGGGCGGGACGATCGATCAGTTCCAGTTCGCGGCGATCCACCTGCAACCAACCCTCGGACTGGAAGCGCCGCAGCACGCGGCTGACGGTTTCCGGCGCGAGCCGCAGGTAATTGGCGATGTCGGTACGCGCCATCGTCAGCAGGAAACGGTTGGCCGAGAAACCGCGCGCGGCCAGCCGTCGCGACAGGCCGAGCAGGAAGGCCGCCATGCGCTGGTCGGCGGACCAGTCGCCGGCCAGCAGGGCGGCGCGACCGATGTCGCGGCTGAGCAGGCGGAACAGCTGTCGTTGCAATCCCGGCACGCGCGTGGCCAATACGGCGATCTTCGGGAAGGAGAAACGGCAGAGCATCACCGTATCCACGGCGATGGCATTGCAGGGATAGTGCTCGCCGTCGATGGCGTTGAGGCCGATCACTTCGCCGGGCAGATGGAAGCCGAGCACGTGCTCGTGACCGTCGCGGTCGAGCACGTACGTCTTCACCGTGCCGGCGCGTACGGCCGCGATCGCGTCGAACGGATCGCCTTCGCGGAAAACATGCTCGCCCGCATGCAGCGGGCCCACATGTTCGACCAGCACGTGCAGGTCCATCAGCGCGCGCTTGTCCATGCCTTCGTCGAGGCAGGCTTGCGAGAAAGCGCAGGTGGAACAGAAACTCAGGGCGTCGCCATCGTCGGCCAACGTGCGCGGATCGCTGCGGGGGAAGGTCGCCTGGCTCAAAGCCGTCTGCTCGCGTCCGTTGGTGGGTGCGCCCGCGTCCGCTTCAGATCGCTCGCGAGAATCTCGGTACGGCGATATCGGCTGGCTTTTCCAGGTAGCGGTCGAAGCACATGGCGATATTACGCAATAGCAGTCGCCCGCGCGAGGTCACCACTATTCGCCCGGGCTCGATGCGCACCAGTTCGTCCGCGATCAGGGGTTGGAGCCGATCCAGGGCATCGGCGAAATAGAGATCGAATTCGATGCCGTAACGCCGTTCCAGCGCCGTCACCGGGATTTCGCCCTGGCACATCAGGCGCTGGATCAGGTCGGCGCGCAACTGGTCGTCTTCGTTCAGATGCATGCCGCGGAATACCGGCAGATGTCCCTCGTCAAGCGCATGCTGCCAGCTCGTCAGGTCGCGCGGGTTCTGGCTGAAACTGTTGCCGATGTGGCTGATGGCGCTGACGCCGAGACCGACCAGATCGCTGTCGGCGTGGGTGGTGTAGCCCATGAAGTTGCGGTGCAGGCCGCCGCGGGCCTGTGCCTGTGCCAGTTCGTCGCCCGGCAGCGCGAAGTGGTCCATGCCGATGTAGACGTAGCCGGCGTCGGTCAGTTTTTCGATCGCCAGCTGCAGCAGCGCCAGCTTAGTTTCCGGGTCGGGCAGGTCGTCGGCGTTCAACTGGCGCTGCGGCTTGAACAGCTGCGGCATGTGCGCATAGCTGTACACCGCGATGCGGTCCGGGCGCATGGCCACGATGGTATCGAGCGTCTGCGCGAAGCCGGTGCGCGTCTGTTTCGGCAGCCCGTAGATCAGGTCCACGTTGACCGAGCGGAAGCCGCTGGCGCGGCAGGCCTCGACCACCGCCCGCGTTTCCTCCACGCTCTGGATGCGATTGACGGCCTTCTGGACTTCCGGATCGAAGTCCTGCACGCCGAAACTGGCGCGGTTAAAACCGATATCGGCCAATTCGGCGATCTCGGCAGGCGTCACGAAACGCGGATCGAGCTCGATCGAGATGTCGCGGTCTTCGGATTCGGAGAAATGGAATTGCCGGCGCAAGGTATCGACGACCTCGCGCAGTTGCGCCGGGCTGAGGAAGTTCGGCGTACCGCCGCCGAAATGCAACTGGATGACTTCGCGGTCGCGGTCGAACAACTGCGCCGTCAGGTCGATTTCCCGGTAGAGCCTGGCCAGGTAGCTGTCGGCGCGGGACTTTTCGCGCGTGATGATCCGGTTGCAGCCGCAGTAGAAACACGGGCTGGTGCAGAACGGGACATGCACGTACAGCGACAGCCACCGCGGAATCGGATCGCCGTTGCTCATCGCTACGGCTTCGCGCAGGTCGGATTCCCCGAAGCGGTTGCTGAACTGCGGCGCCGTCGGGTACGACGTGTAACGCGGCCCGGGCCGGTCGTAGCGCCGCAGCAGGTCCGCGTTGAACTTGAGAGGGCTGGAGTCCATGCGGCTAGGGTAGGCAGTCGCCGCGCCGGGCATCTTGATCTGAATCAATCGGCTGGCTTGCGGCCTGGCGCCGATTCCCCACCATTCTGCATTTTACATAATAGACATTATGCGAAGTACTAGATGGCCCAGTCATGGCGCCGTCAGTCTTTGTACGGTAGTCTTCCGTACAAGGAGAACTGCCATGACTACCGGTATTGCCCGCCTCGACCTGCGCCTCAACCCGACGGACAAAGCCCGCAGTGCTCGTGCCGCCGACCTGCGCGGCGTCGCGGTTTCAGCTTTCGTGCGCGATGCCGTGCTGCGCGAGGCCGAAAGCGTCATGGCGGCTGAGCTCAGCGTGACATTGTCGGCCGAAGAATCGCAGCGGTTCCTGAAGGCGCTGGATGCTCCCTTCAAGCCCAACGCGAAGCTCAAGAAGGCCCTGGACCGAGTGTCATTGGGCTGATTCGTGCTTCTGGTCGAACCGCTCAAGCCCCAGCAGCACGACCGGGATAGCTTTAGCTGTGGTGAACCCAGTCTGGATGCTTACCTCCGCCAGCAGGCTGCCCAGCACCATCGCGATGGCATCAGCACTACCCACGTCCTGGTGGATGACGCCGATCCTGCCCGCATTCTTGGCTATTACAGCCTCTCCGCGGCCCAACTGCTGCTGACGGATCTGCAGGAGTCAGATCGTAAGCGCCTGCCGAACTATCCGGTGCCGGCGATCCGCATCGGCCGACTGGCCGTGTCCGCCGGCGAACAAGGCAAGGGCCACGGCGAGTACCTGCTGGCGAACGCCGTGATGCTCTGCCGGATGCTGCGTGAGCAACTCGGCGTGCGAGTACTGCTGGTGGATGCGTTGAACGAGAAGGCCGCCAGCTTCTATCGTGCCTACGGGTTCCGTGAAACTGCGGACCAGGCCCGTACTCTGTACTTACCGCTTGGCAGGAATTGAGGGGCTCAAGGCGCCTGGGGCGTGGCGATGTTTGACTCCACGCGATCAATTGCCTCCGTCCCTTTTCCCATTTTCATTGCGCGGACTCTGGACTAACGCGACTTTCCGATACGCCTGCCTCGCTGGCTTATCTCAAAGGTAGAGCTGCAGAACTTTCAGGAACAGGCCACTCCGAGAAAATGAAAACCTGTCCGGTCGTATCATTCGCGATCTTTTCCATCATCGCGAAATTTCGATCGCTGACCCCTTTCACGGGCTGATCGATGGTCGAATAGAGTTCGTAAAAACGCCTTGCCTTTTGAGGCTGCCCAGAGTTCGCAAAAGCCGTTGTCGCAACGACGGCTGCCTTAGAGCTAAAAACATCCATTGACCCGTTCCTCAAAACCACTTCGAACTGTCTTGCCGCAGAATCAAACTCATGCCGATCAGCCAGAGCGAAACCCAACAGCATCCGATAGCCGTCAATATCAGGGAACTTGTCAGACAACCGCTGTAGTTTCGACAACGCAAAGGCGCACCGCCCGAACTCACACTCGTACTCAGCCGCCACTGTGTCTCTGAGATCGATGTCGGAACTCACGCTAGGGAGCGCCTCAATGTGGAGCAGTGCCTTTTTCCTGTCTCCCGTGTCAATGAAAAATTCAGCCGCCCTAAAATGCAACACTTCTCTTTCCTTGGTCGATGTCGGTCGCAACTGTCCAAAAAGCTCTGCAATGCTTTCCTGGTTGCCCAGTTCCTTGTAGCCCTCGATTAACCGCATACCGGCATCGAATTGCGACACATCGCATGCCGCGCGAACCTCTTCCGCAAATCGCCCTAGCGATTCCATCTCTGCTCTTGCCCTTGCACCGGATTTCACCTGCTCGATCGAGCTCTTCAGGGATTTGAGTGCATTGTCGCAAGAAGGCTTTTCATTGGCAGCCTGACAACCAGAACCGAAGATGGATGCAGCGCCGAGAACCGCCACATAGAGGCAGTTCGGAATTTTCATCATTGGGGTGCCCATTGCCATGACCAATTTGTCTCCGCCAAGCCCGATCCGTTCTTCCTCCGCCTTTGCTCGGCGTAAGAACAGCGATATTTTTGTATTAGCCGATTGTAACGAGAAATAGTCTTGTTTGAGGTCGGGAACAAGCAGGACTAGAGAGGGGCTATATTCACTTACAGAACCGCTCCTTCAAAACCACACCCTCAGCCCCAGCACCAGCAGCGTATCGCGCACCGCCTCCCCTTCCCTCCTTCTCAAATCCGCTGTTCCGCCGAAAGCCTGTTCGTATTCCAGGCCGAGATAGGGCGCGAACTGGCGGGTGATTTCGTAACGCAGGCGCAGTCCGGCTTGCAGCGTGCCGAGGCCGGCACCGGTGCCGCGATCGGGATCGCTGCGGCTGTGCGCATTGAGTTCCAGTTCCGGATGCAGGATCCAGCGTTCGCTGAGCCAGGCGTCGTAGCCCAGTTTCAGTCGCAGATCGGCAGCGCCTGACGTATCCAGATAAGCGGTCGCGGCGAGTTCGATCTTCTGCGGCGCCAGGCCACGCACACCGAAGGCCAGGCTTTCGTGGTTGTCGCCGCCTCCGTTCTCGTGCCGCAGGCCGGCTAACACATCCCACCAGGGCGAAACGCTGTGGCCGTACAGCAGCTCCAGTTCGGCGTGG
>CAYWHO010000188.1:3694-4789 GCA_964458195.1 uncultured Arenimonas sp. | reverse complement strand
GCTGGCGCCGGCCATGGTGGTGCCGTGGTAGCCGTTGTGGCGGCCGATGAAGATGTTCTTCTGCGGCTTGTCCTGCACGGCCCAGAAGTGCCGCACCATGCGCAGGATGGTGTCGTTGGCCTCGGAGCCCGAGTTGGAGAAGAACGCGTGGTTCAGGTCGCCCGGCGTCAGCTCGGCGAGCTTGCCGGCCAGGCGGATGGTCGGCTCCGTCGTGCCCATGAAGAAGCGGGGGTAGTAGGCCAGCGTCTCCATCTGTTTCGCGGCCACCGCGCCGAGCTCCTTGCGCCCGTAGCCGACGTTGACGCACCACAGGCCCGCGAAGGCATCGAGCAGCTTGTTGCCTTCCGCATCCCAGACATAACAGCCTTCGCCGCGGGTCAGGATGCGGGTACCGCGCTTGGCCAAGGCGGCGTTGTCGTTGAACGGATGCAGGTGGTGGGCAGCATCGAGTTGCTGCAGTTCGCGGGTCTGAGTGGGGTCCATGGTTTCTCCGGGGGCGGGTCGATCGCCGTGTTCAGACGTTGAGCAACAGGAATTCGCGTTCCCACGAACTGATGACGCGGAAGTAGGTCTGGTATTCCTTCTGCTTCACCGCGATGAAGGCTTCGACGAAACGCGTACCGAGCAATTCGCGCAGCGGCGCGCAATCCGCCAGCAGGCGCAGCGATTCCTCCAGCGAACGCGGCAGGTCGTAACCGGCTTCGTGCGCGCTGCCGGCGAACGGCGCCGTCGGAACGAGTTTCTCGCGGATGCCGAGGTAACCGCAGGCCAGGGTCGCTGCCATCGCCAGGTAGGGATTGGCGTCCGAACCGGCGAAACGGCTCTCCACGCGGGTGTTTTCCAGCGAATCGACCGGCACGCGCAGTCCGCAGGTACGGTTGTCGTAACCCCATTGCACGTTCTTCGGCGACACCTCGCCGAAGGCCAGGCGGCGATAGGAATTCACGTTCGGCGCGAAGATGGACATCGCCATCGGCACGTACTTCTGCAGGCCGGCCAGATAGTGCTGGAACAGCTTGCTGTGCTCGCCGTCGCGGCGGCCGGCGAACAGGTTCTTCTTGCCGTCCTCGTCGAGCATGCTCTGGTGGATGTGCA
>CAYWHO010000188.1:0-3684 GCA_964458195.1 uncultured Arenimonas sp. | reverse complement strand
GTCGGCGCGCGACATCGGGTCGGCGTGTTCGAAGTTCACTTCCAACTGGGCAGCGCCGGACTCGTGGATCAAGGTGTCGACGTCGAGCTCCATCGCCTCGCAGTAGTCGTACATCATGTCGAGGATCGGGTCGAACTCGTTGACCGCGTCGATCGAATAGCTCTGCCGCGCCGTTTCCGGACGGCCGGACCGGCCGGCCGGCGGCTGCAGCGGGAAATCCGGGTCGGTGTTCTTCTGTACCAGGAAGAATTCGAGTTCGGGCGCGACGATGGGCTTGCAACCAAGCTCCTTGTATAGCGCGAGCACGCGGCGCAACACGTTGCGCGGCGCCAGATCGTGCGGACGCCCGTCGCGGGTGAAGCAGTCGTGGATGACCTGGGCCGTGGGATCGACCGCCCACGGCACCATGCGCACGGTTTCCGGATCCGGACGCAGGTACATGTCCGAATCCGAAGGCTGGACCAGCTGGTCGTATTCGTCGGGGTAGTCGCCGGTCACGGTCGTGACGAAGATGCCTTCCGGCAGGCGCGTACCGTAGTCGTGCGAGAACTTCGCCGCCGGGATGATCTTGCCGCGCGCATTGCCGGTGAAATCCGGCACCAGGCATTCGACTTCGGTGATGCGGCGTTCCTTCAGCCAACGCAGCAGCTTGCTTTCGCCGGGCGCCGGCGCCGGATGCGCCGCGGTCTTCCTTTTAGCCATGGACTTCCGACTCCTGTTGCTGTGGCTGGCGCTGGGCGGCGCGCGCGCGGCAGGCGGCGGCGAAAGCCTGGAATATGCCGAGATAGAAACGGTTCTCCTTCACCTTCCACTCCGGGTGCCATTGCACCGCCAGCAGGAAGGAACGATCGGAATCCAGCGATACCGCTTCCACCAGCCCATCGGGCGCGGTCGCTTCGACGCGCAGGCCGCGACCGATCTCGCGGATGCCCTGCCCGTGCAGCGAATTGACTTCCGCCGCTTCGCCGCCGGCGATCCGGGCCAGCAAGCCGCCGGCCGCCAGCCGCACCGGGTGCGCGATGCCGTATTGCGAGTCCAGCGGCGCTTCGGTGTCTTCGCGATGATCGTCGTAACCGGCGACCTCGTGCACCTTCTGGTACAGGGTTCCGCCGAGCGCGACGTTCACCTCCTGCAGGCCGCGACAGACGGCGAGCACGGGAACGCGCATCTCGATCGCCAGCGGCACCAGCGGCAGCGTGGTGCCGTCGCGGGCCGGATCGTGCAGGTTGCCGAGGTAGCTCGGTTCGTTGCCGTAATGATGCGGTTCGATATTGCTGTAGGCGCCGGTCAGCAGCAGTCCATCGAGCCGCGAGAGCATGTCGCGCAGATCCAGCGATGGCGTCAACGAGGGAATGAGCACCGGCACCGCACCGGCGCCGTCGACGACCGCGCGTATGTACTTCTCGCCCACCACCTGGAAGGGGTGGTGCCCGATCTGCTTGCGGTCGGAGGGCAGTCCGACAAGCGGGGCTGAGGGCATGCGCGACTCGGCTTTTGGAGTATCGGAAACTTACCCCGGCCGTTTTATTTTATCAACATGAGCCCCTCACCCCTGCTGCCAGTATTTCTGCTGCTCCGCAGCAAAGGCTTGTAAATAGCCCATTAAACGCTCCCGCCAGCACACAGGCATCATCAATGCGTTGAAGATTCTTTACATTCCGGCCGATCTGCTAGACTCGCGCCAGCCCTTTCGGATGCTTGGCCATGAAGTCCAATCTTCTGCCCGACGACGACGCTGCCGAACTGCAGCAGATCGCCGGCTGCGAAATGATCGACCTGCTGCTGCCGGACATGAACGGCCTGCTGCGCGGCAAGCGCATTACCCGCGACGCGCTGGAGAAGATCTACGCCAACGGCGTCTGCCTGCCCATGTCCCTGATCGCCACCGACATCACCGGCAATACCGTCGAGGAAACCGGGCTCGGCTACGACATCGGCGACGAAGATCGCATCTGCCGCCCCGTTCCCGGCACGCTGAAGGTCGTTCCCTGGCAATCGCGCCCGATGGCCCAGGTCCTGTTGTCGATGGAAGACGGCCGGGGCGGGATGTTCGCGGCGAACCCACGCGAAGTGTTGCGCCGCGTACTCGAGCGCTTCACCGCGAAGGGCCTGACGCCGGTGGTGGCGGTGGAGCTCGAGTTCTACCTGCTCGATGCGCAGCTGGACACGAACGGGCATCCGCTGACCTCGATCAACCCGGCCACCGGCGAGCGCAACAAGACCACGCAGGTCTATTACATGGAAGACCTGAACGACTATCAGGCTTTCACCGACGCGGTGACCGAAGCCTGCCGCGCCCAGCACATTCCCGCCGATACGGCCGTGGCCGAATACGCGCCCGGCCAGTTCGAGATCAATCTCAAGCATCGCAAGGACGCCCTGCTCGCCTGCGACGACGCCATCCTGCTCAAGCGCGCCATCAAGGCGATCGCCACCGACCAGGGCCTGCTGGCCAGTTTCATGGCCAAGCCTTTCGTGGACCAGGCCGGCAGCGGCATGCACGTGCACGTCAGCGTGCTCGACAAGGACGGCAACAACCTCTTCGCCTGCACGCCGGACAAACCGAGCGATCCGCTTCGCCACGCCGTCGCCGGCCTGCAGGCGGTTTCGAAGGACTGCATGCTGCTGTTCGCGCCGCATGCCAACAGCTATCGCCGTTTCGTGCTGAATGCCTTCGTGCCCCTGAACGATTGCTGGGGTTTCAACAACCGCACGGTCGCCATGCGCATTCCGCATAGCGACGAAGCCAATACCCGCATCGAGCATCGCATCGCCGGCGCCGACGCCAACCCCTATCTCGTCACGGCGGCGGTGCTGGCCGGCATCCTGCACGGGCTCGAACACCCGGCCGACCCGGGGCCTCCGGTCGTCGGCAATGCCTACGAGCAGACCGAGACGCGCGAGCTGTTCTGGCGCGACACCATCCGCGACTTCATGGCCAGCGGGTTCGTCGCGGAGAATTTCGGCAGTGATTTCCGCCACATCTACGGCCAGCAGAAGCTGAAGGAAATGCGCAGCTTCTATCGCGAGGTCACCACGCTCGAGATCGATTGGTACCTGCGTCAGGTCTGAGCCTGCGCGGTGCCGGTCCGAAGCCGTTTTCCGCATGAACCAGACCCCGAACACGGCCCGTACCTGGTACGACGAGACGGCCGATACCCTGCCGCCGTTGGCGCCGTTGCAAGGCGAAACGCGCGCCGACGTCTGCATCCTCGGCGCAGGCTTGACCGGGCTGTCGGCCGCGATCGAACTCGCACAGACCGGCATGAAGGTGATCGTGCTCGAAGCCGGGCGCATCGGCAGCGGCGCGTCGGGACGCAGCGGTGGCCAGGCGATCTTCGGCTTCGGTTGCGATCAGTCGAAGATTTCCGCCCTGATCGGACTGGAAGATTCGCGACGGCTGTTCCAGTGGTCGCTTGAAGGCCTGGACCTGATCCAGCAACGTTGCCGTGCATTCGACATCGACTGCGATTGGCGCGACGGCCATGCGCATGTGCCGATCAAACCGCGCCAGGTCGCTGAACTTAAGGCCTGGCAGGCCGACCTCGCCGAGAACTACGGCTATTCAACGCAATGGTGGGATCGCGACGCGCTGCGGGCGCAGCTGGCCAGCGAACGTTATCTCGGCGCCCTGTACGACCCGCGCAGCGGCCACCTGCATCCCTTGAAATACACGCGCGGCCT
>CAYWHO010000187.1:4267-4847 GCA_964458195.1 uncultured Arenimonas sp. | reverse complement strand
GGCCGAATCGGGATTGGGGTCGAGGAAAATATGCCGATGGTCGAACGCCGCCAGCAGGCGGATATGTCTGGACAGCAGCATGCCGTTGCCGAAGACGTCGCCGGACATGTCGCCGATGCCGACGCAGGTGAAATCCTGGTTCTGGCAGTCGACGCCGAGCGCACGGAAATGCCGCTTGACCGATTCCCAACCGCCCTTGGCCGTGATGCCCATGCCCTTGTGGTCGTAGCCTACCGAACCGCCGGAAGCGAAGGCGTCGTCCAGCCAGAAGCCGTGCTCGGCCGAAATGCCGTTGGCGATGTCGGAGAACGTGGCCGTGCCCTTGTCGGCCGCGACGACCAGATAGGGGTCGTCCTGATCATGGCGCACGACATCGACCGGCGGCACGATGCGGCCGTCCACGATGTTGTCGGTGATGTCGAGCAAGCCGTTGATGAAGCGCTTGTAGCAGGCGATGCCTTCGGCCAGCACGGCATCGCGATCGCCGCCTGCCGGCGGGCGCTTGACGAAGAAACCGCCCTTGGAACCGACCGGCACGATGACGGTGTTCTTCACCATCTGCGCCTTCACCAGCCCGAGC
>CAYWHO010000187.1:0-4257 GCA_964458195.1 uncultured Arenimonas sp. | reverse complement strand
GTTCGGAAATCCTCCCGGCGGTCGGACCAGCGCAAGCCGCCGCGGGCCACCGGACCGAAGCGCAGATGCACGCCCTCGACGAAAGGCGAATAGACGAAGATCTCGCGGTAAGGCCGCGGCTTCGGCAGGTCCGGCAGCGCGGCCGGGTCGAACTTGAAGCTGACGTAATCCTTGTGCGTGCCGCCCTCGCCCTTGCGCTGGTAGAAGCTGGTGCGCAGGGTGGCGTTGATCGCGGTCATGAAGCCGCGCAGGATGCGATCCTCGTCGAGGCTGGACACTTTCTCCAGCGTGATCGCCAGCGCGTCGAGGCAGGCATCGATCTGCGCCTCGCGATCGAGCGCGCGGTCGGCACCCATTTCCTCGAGGATCGTGGCGAGCTTCTCGCGTTCGGCCACCGGCACCACTTCGGTCAGCGATACGCGCAGGGCCTCGCAGGTCTTCGGGTCGGCCTTGACGTCGCGACCCGGTTCGAAGCGCGCTTCGAACAACTCGACCAGCAGACGGGCGATCAGGGGATAGCGCGCCAGCGTTTCTTCCATGTACGCCTGGGAGAAGGTGACGCCGGTCTGCAGCTGGTACTTGCAGTAGCCGCGCAACATAGCGACCTGGCGCCAACTCAGGCCGGCGGCCACCACCAGTCGGTTGAATCCGTCGTTCTCGGCATCGCCTCGCCAGACTGCCGCGAAGGCGTCCTCGAAACGCGAGCGCACGGCTTCGACATTGACCTGGCCGGCGAGCGGCACCACCTCGAAATCCTGGATGACGACGCGGCCGTCCTCCGTCTCGATTTCGTACGGATGCTCGGTATTGATGCGCAGGCCGAGGTTCTCGAGCATCGGCAGAGCGTCGGACAGCGCGATTTCGCGGCCGAGCCGGAACAGCTTGAAGCGCAGCTCGCCCTCGCCGCTGCGGTACAGCGACAGGCGCAGGTCCTTGTCGTCGCCGGACAGCGAGGCCGCCTGCAACAGGTCGGACGCCGCCAGCTCGGGCGTCACCGATTCGACGTAGCCGGCGGGAAGCGCCTTGCCGAAACGCTGCAACAACCGCAAGCCCTGTTCTTCGCCATGCTGCGCGAGCAGCTTCTCGCGCAACTCGTCGTGCCAGTTGCGCACGATGCGGGTCAGTTCGGCTTCGAGCGCACCATGCTCGACCTGCACCTTCTCGCCGCTCCTTGGGCGGATGATCAGGTGCAACTGGGCCAGCGGCGATTCGCCGATCTGGATCGTCGTATCCAGGCGCTCGCCCTTGAGTTCGCGCATCAGCAAGGCTTCGATGCGCTGGCGGATCTCGGTATTGAAACGGTCGCGCGGGATATAGACCAGGGCCGAATAGAAACGGCCGTAGCGATCGCGGCGCAGGAACAGGCGCGGACGCACGCGCTCCTGCAGGCTCAGGATGCCGAGGCCGGTGCGCGTGAGTTCTTCGGCGCTGGCCTGGAACAGTTCGTCGCGCGGCAGCGTCTCGAGGATGTGCTTGAGCGCCTTGCCGCTATGGCCGCTCTCGGCGAGACCCGAGGCCTGCATGACGTCCTCGAAGCGCTGGCGCACGACCGGGATGTCCCAGGGGCGGCGATTGTAGGCGCTGGAGGTGTACAGGCCGAGGAAACGCTGTTCGCGTATCGCGCGTCCGTCCTTGTCGAAGGTCAGCACGCCGATGTAGTCCATGTAACCCGCGCGGTGCACGGTGGAGCGTGCATTGGTCTTGGTGAGGATCAGCGGATCCATCTTCACGCCGGCCGGAAGATCGGCGGCGGCAAGACCGGTCAGCGGTCGCGGCGCGGCATCCGCGTCCTTGCCTCGCATCAGGCCCAGGCCGGTTCCCTGCACCGGGCACAGCATCGGTTTGCCGTTCTGCGGCGCCACTTCGTACTCGCGATAACCGAGGAACGTGAAATGGTTGTCGGCGGCCCAGCGCAGGAAGGCCTGCGCTTCGGCGCGCTGCCCTTCGCCCACCGGCATGACGCGATCGCCGAGTTCGTCGGCGATGGCCTCCATCTTCGCCCGCATCTGCTTCCAGTCCGCCACCGAGGCGCGCACGTCGTCCAGGGCGCGCGCGATCTCGTCGCGCAACTGCCGCATCGCCTGCTCGTCGGCCTGGCGATCGATTTCGAGATGCATGAAGGATTCCGCCGCACCGTCGCCGATCGCCAGCAACTGCCCGGAAGCATCGCGTCGCAACGGGAAGACCGGATGCACGATCCCGTGCATGGCGATGCCGTGCTGGGCCATCAGCATGCTGACCGAATCCACCAGGAAGGGCATGTCGTCGTTGTCGATCTGCACGACGGTATGGGCGCTGTCGATCGCATCGCCGGCGGACGCGTTGAACACGCGGATCAGCGCCTGCCCGGACGGGCGCTGACGGGCCAGTTCGAGGGCGCCCAGCGCGATGCCGGCCCAGTAGGCCGCCGGACGCAGCGAGAGTTCCTCCTCGGGCAACCGGGCGAGATAGGCCCGGGCGAAATCGCGGGCCAGGACCTGCTCGGAAGCGGGCGATTTCGCCTGCACGGTTGCGAGGATGGAATCGAGGGAAGCGGCAGCGGGCTGGGCGTTCATGAAACGCGGTTCTCGGGCTTTCAGAAAGTGTGAAATTGTACCCGCTACGGCCGTCCGGCGAGTAGCTCGCCCTGCCCAAAGTCACCCCGGCCAACGGGAGATTCGCGGCCCCCGGGGGCTTGCCTAGAATCGCGGCCCTGACACTTGGACCTCAGCATGTCCCGCGCGAAACCCGCCCTGTCCGCCCTGATCGGCGTCGCCATTTACGCGACGGCCTATGCGCTGTCCTTGCTGGGACTCGCGCGCCAACCGGGGTTCTCCGCCGTGGAGCCTCTTTTCGTGCTGGTGGTGCTCGGCATCGCCATGCCGCTGCTGGCAATGGCCCTGACGCGCAACGCGCGCAATCCTGAAACCGCGCCGGGAATTTCCGCGCGGGAAACCGGCGCCAGCCTGCTCTACCTCGCCCTGTTCGCGCTGCTCGTGCTGGGTTTCGGCTTCAGCGCGATCAACGACGCGATCACCGACGAACCGGCGCGCTCGCTGGCGAAACTGGCCGTCAAACTGCTGACGATGGTGGCTCTGCCGGTGGCGCTGCTGGCGATGTTCCGCCATCGCCTGCGCGACACGCTGGCGCCGGGCTGGAGTTGGCCGCGGCACGGCCGCGCGCTGATCGGCGTGGGCCTGGCCCTGCTCGCGTTCCAGGCCGTGTTCGGTCGCGGCCTGCAGACGCTCGAGGCCTTGCATCCAGCCTGGATGACGCTGGCCTGGGCGATTCCCGCCTGTTTCCTGATGGCCAGCCTGGAAGCGGGCTTGTGCGAAGAGGTCCTGTTCCGCGTTTTCCTGCAGACGCGGCTGGCGGCCTTCCTGAAATCCGAACTCGGCGCGATCGCGATCGGTGCCCTGTTGTTCGGCCTCGCGCACGCACCGGGTTTGTACCTGCGGGGCGCCGCCTTGCTGGAAGGCAGCGGCGGACAGCCGACGCTGCTATGGTCGGTCGCCTATTCGGTGGCGATCATTTCGCCAGCCGGCATCCTGTTCGGCGTGTTGTGGTCGCGCACGCGCTCGCTGCTGCTGATCGTGCTGCTGCACGGCCTCACCGACACCCTGCCCCATCTCGCGCCGTTCATCGAAACCTACGCAGGCGCCTGAGCCTGTCAACGAAACAGAAGCCCCGCTTTTGCGGGGCCTCGAACTTCGCCGCATCTCAGACGTTGCTCAGCGCAAGCCGGTCTCGTTGCGGGCGATGACCAGGCGCTGGATTTCCGACGTGCCTTCGTAGATCTCGGTGATCTTGGCGTCGCGGAAATAACGCTCCAGCGGCATTTCCTTCGAATAACCCATGCCGCCGTGGATCTGCAGCGCCTGGTGGGTGATGAACATCGCCGCTTCCGAGGCCGTCAGCTTCGCGACCGCCGCTTCGGTGCTGAAACGGCCACCGTTCTTGTCGGTCTCGCCCTTCTGCCAGGCGGCACGCAGGGTCAGCAGCAGCGCGGCGTCGAGCTTGCACTTCATGTCGGCGATCTTCGCCTGCGTCATCTGGAAAGTGCCGATCGGCGCACCAAAGGCCTTGCGCTCCTTCACGTAAGCGAGGGTCGCTTCGTAGGCAGCGCGGGCGATGCCGATGGCCTGCGAGGCGATGCCGATGCGGCCGGCATCGAGCACGCCCATCGCGATCTTGAAGCCGTGGCCTTCTTCGCCGAGCACGTCGTCGGCCGCGCAGACGTAGTCCTGGAACTCGATCTCGCAGGTCGCGGAGGCGCGG
>CAYWHO010000186.1:0-4885 GCA_964458195.1 uncultured Arenimonas sp. | reverse complement strand
GATCACCAGGTGGTTGACGATCGGATTCGGCGATTCGGCCGCGATGATGCCGGGCTCGGTGATGCCGATGTAGCGATTCGTGCTGCGCCGCTGCTTGGCGTGCGCGATCGTCGCGCCCTTCATCGGGCCTTTCATCGCGCCCGGACCGCAACCGGTGCAGATGTCCAGCCGACGCAGGCCCAATTCGTAGCCGACTTTCTTCGTGTAGAGATACTCCTCGCGCCCGATCGAGTGGCCGCCCCAGCACACGACCAGGTTCGGGTCGGTGTGCGGGCGCAGTACGCGCGCGTTGCGCAGGATCTCGAAGACGGCGCCGGTGATGCCGGGACCCGTCGCGAGGTCGAACTTGGTGCCTTCGTTGATCTCGGTGGCCGTATAGGCGATGTCGCGCACGACCGCGAACAGCAGGTCGGCGACGCCGCGGATGATCTCGCCGTCGACGAAGGCGGCCGCCGGCGCATTGCGCAGCTCGATCTTGATGCCGCGATCCTGCTGCAGCACCTGGATATCGAAATCGGGAAAGCGGATCTGCGCCGCGCGCGGATCGTCCGAATCGCTGCCCGTGGTCAGCACGGCCAAGGCGCAACGGCGCAGGAGTTCGTGCAGGCCGCCGGCCGAGGCGTCGCGCAGCCGGGCGATTTCCTGCCGGGAAAGGATGTCCAGCCCGCCTCGCGGCGAAATGCGGGCGTTGACGGTGGGTGCCGCGGGAATGTTGCCTTCCATCGTGTTCTTCGTTCTGTCTCTTCTTTTGACAGGACACTTTAGCACCGCCGGGACACCGACGGGCTCGGCCCAAAGAAAAACGGCCGGTGTCGCCACCGGCCGTTCCCGTTGCAACAGTTGCAGTCGAATCAGAACTCGTACTTGAAGGTCGCCAGCACCGACCAGCGCGACACGGCTGTGTTGCCCTTGTCGTTGTTGTTCTCCTGGATCTGCACCGGATCAGCGCTGCTGAAGTTGTAGATGTACTTGCCGATGTCGTTCGCGGTGCACAACGTACCAACCTGGCGGCAGACGCCGGAGTAGCTGGCGACGCGAGCTGTCGAGAAGAAGCCGTAGTCGTCGATCAGGCCCCAGTTCTTGTTCAGCAGGTTGCCGACGTTGTTGATGTCGAGCGAGATGATGGACTTGTGGCCCTTCATGAAGCCCGGCAGCTCCTGGCTGATGCGCAGGTCGAAGTTGTGGACGAAGCCGGTGCGGAAGGCGTTGGCCGGAGCGACATGGCCCTGGTAACGCTTGAACTCCGGGTGATCGTCCAGCCAGGCGAAGAAGTTGGCGGCCATCGCCGATCCACCGGTGAACACGACCTCGTCCTCGTTCGGGATGTAGAACAGGTCGTTCAACGTGCTCTGGCCGTCGCCGTTCATGTCGTTGCGGAAGATCAGGCTGTACGGACGACCCGAGCGACCTTCGTAGAACAGGCCGACCTTGGTCTTGTAATCGCCGAAGAAGGCATGCTCCCAGTTCACGGTGCCGGTGAAACGATCCTTGATGGCATAGCGCGAGTTGTAGGCGATGTTCTCGTTGGCGTTGAAGATAGGCGCGCCGTTCCAGTTCGAGGCGTTGATCGAGCTGGTCAGCGGGCTGACCTCGTCGGCCTTCGTGTAGGTATAACCGAAGGACCAGGACCAGTCGTTCTGCATCGGGCGGTTCAAGCCGACGGTGAACTGCGTGCTCTCGCCCTTGTCGGTATTGCGCAGCAAAAGCACATCGCCCACGCCGATCGGGCGAGCATAGCGCGCGCTGGACGTGAAGCCCGCGCCCGTGGTGGCGTTGACGCTCGTCGGCGACCAGAACAGGTCGCGGCCATCCGGACCCGGCTGGTTGGCGCCGACGCCGGCGCCGTTACGCAGATCGAGGCGCTCGATGTAGATGGCGTCCTTGACCTTGGTCTTGACCAGTTCGGCCGACAGAACGATTCCCTGCCACGGCAGCTCGTGTTCGAACGCCAGGTTGGCCTTCCAGGCGGACGGCAAGGCCAGTCCCGGCTCGAGGATGTCCACGTTCTGGCGCGCGCAGCTCGACAACGTCGGCGTCGGGAAGCACAGAGCCGGATTGTTGGGCGGCGTGTACGGCGGGTTGACGTTCGGGGTGAACACGCCGGTCAGACCGGATGTCAGGTCGTACTCGAGATAGTTCAGACCGGTGTTCTGGTAGGCGCCGGCGATCCAGACGTTCGGCGAGGCGCCCTGGAACAGGCCGATACCGCCACGCAACTGGGTCGGACGGTCGGCATCGAAGGTGTAGTTGAAGCCGAAGCGCGGCTGCAACAACGAGGCCTTCAACTTGGTCGTGTTGTCGTAGCCGTAGATACCCTGGATGAAGGTATTGTGCTTGGGCTGATCGTCGTACTTGGGCTTGTCCCAACGCAGGCCGAAGGTCAGCGTCAGGTTGTTGTTGACCGTCCAGGTGTCCTGCACGAACAACGCCATGTTTTCCTGGTCGTAGATGGCCGGCACGTCCTGCTCGATGTTGCCGCCCGGCACCGGCACGCGCACGGTATAACGCGACGGCGTCCCGGCGATGAACTGAGCCAGGTTGGCGAACTCGTAGACGCCGTAGACGTTGCGGCCGAAGAAGTTGACGATGCTGTTCTTTTCCCAGTCCACGCCGAACTTCACGACATGGTCGCCGGTGTACCAGGTGCCCGCGCCGAAGAAGCTGGTCTGCTCGGTGTCCACGATATTGACGTGGCTGTTCTGCTCGGTACCGAGGAAGATCGAGTTGCCGCCCGGATAACCGAGGATGCGGATCTGAGGCAAGCTCGAGAAGGTGTCGCGAACGGCAGAGTAGTCGCGACTGGAGATCTTGAACTCGGTCGAGAAGGATTCGGACCAGTCGCTGAACAGCTGACCGACCACGTTTTCGTAGGTCTTCGGCAGCGAATACCAGAAGCTGCTCAGGGAGATCGAGTCGCTATCGAGCTGCGGGAAGCGAACGACGCTCTGGTCGGTCTTGCTGTAACGCAGCGAAGCACGGTGCGCATCGGTGATGTTCCAGTCGAGCTTGAGCGCATATTCCTCGATTTCGGTATCGGCGCCGGCCGGGCTCAGGTCGCCGGCCTCGAAGCCCCAGGTCGAGGCCGCAGCCTGCACGGCGGCGATGTCGTTGTCGGTGATATTGCCGAGCCCGACAGGTGTGTCGCCCAGGCCCACGCCCGGCGACTTGCGCACGTACTTCTCGTAGTTCAGGAAGAAGAACAGGCGATCCTTGATCAGCGGGCCGCCGAAGGTGCCGCCGTAGGTCTCTTCTTCCTCGAAACCGTTGAAGGTGACGCCGTTGAGCTTCTCACGCACCCAATCCTTGTCGCGCAGCGAGTAGTACAGGCTGCCGTGGAACTCGTTGGTGCCCGAACGCGTCACCGCGTCGACGACCGCACCCACGCCGCCGGCGATGGTCACGTCGTAATCGGCGACGGATACCTTGATCGCTTCGATGGCGTCCATCGAAACCGGCTGACGCTCGGTCGGCAGGTTGTTCGACTCGAGGCCGAACGGATCACTGGCACCGACGCCGTCGATCTTGATCGAGTTGTAGCGGGTATTCTGGCCACCGGCGGAGATGGCGCCGTCGGCCTTGCTGACCTGCGAAACGCGCGGATCCAGACGGATGTAGTCCTGGATGTTGCGGGTCGACGAAGGCAGGTTCTCGATCTGGTCGCGGCTGATATTGCTGCCGGCGCCCATCTTGTTCGGGCTGAAAACGCTCTCGACGCCACTGCCGGTGACTTCGACGGTGGCGATGTCGGCCGCAGCCGCACCCAGCATCGCGTCGACGTTATTGCTCTCGGCCAATTGCAGGTAGACGCCTTCGCGCTTCTGCGTCTTGCCGTCCTTGGTGATCGTGATGGTGTACGGGCCACCGACGCGCAGGCCGCGTGAGATGTAGCGACCGTCAGCACCGGTGGTGACCTGGCTGGTCGTGCCCGATTCGGCATGGACGATGGTCACCTGGGCACCGGCGACGGGCTGGCCACTCGCGTCGGTAATACGGCCGCCAACGGCGGAGGACGTGTTTTGTGCGAAAGCCGGCGCAGCGGCGAGCGCGATCACGAGGCCAAGGGAGAGCTTCGAGAGCCGGACCCGATTGCGATTGATCATGATGTGAACCCTGAGTGGTGAATGTCGGCGCAGCGTCCTGCTGCTGGATTGTGATGCCCGATAGTCTTGGAACCGGGCAACGCCCCATCGATTGCTCGATGGGCCTTCCGGGCCCTGAGCAATAACAAGAGATTAACATGCTAGGCAGTACGGATGACAGCTGGGTGACAGTGGGCCGAAGCTGTCATCCTCGCTGCCAACGGGCTCTCGATAACCAGCCTCGGCAAGTGCCGCCGCCACGCCAAGAAAACATGGGCGCCAAAACGGCGACCCTAGGTGTTCAGGTAGGTTTTGACGCCGTCCAGCAGCATTTGCACGGAGATCGCGACAAGAAGCATGCCCATCAGGCGTTCGATCGCCACCAGGACCCGCTGGCCCAGCAGCCGGTACAGGTAAGTCGCGGAAAACAGGATCGCAGCGGTTCCGAACCAGGCGATCAACAGGGCCAGGCTCCAATCGCCCATCCGATCCGGCTCCTGGCTGCCCAACAGCATCACCGAGGCCATGCCCGAAGGCCCCGCGACCAAGGGGATCGCCATCGGCACGATGAAGGGCTCGCCCTCCCCGGTTTCGCCGAACATGCCCTCGGGCGTGGGGAAGATCATCTTCAAGCCGATCAGGAAGAGCACGATGCCGCCGGCGATCGACACCGATTCCTGGCGCAGGTGCATCGCCTCGAGCACGTACTTGCCGCCCCACAGGAACCCGAACAGCACGGCCAGCGCGATCAGCAGTTCGCGCGCAAGCACGATGCGCCGCCGCCCGCCGGGCAAGGGCTTGAGCAG
>CAYWHO010000185.1:0-4885 GCA_964458195.1 uncultured Arenimonas sp. | reverse complement strand
GCCGCACGTTGCAGCGCAGCATCACATCAGGAAGTAGGTCACCATCGCCAGGAAACTGCCCATGCTGACCACGTCGGTGATCGTGGTCAGGAAGATGCTGGACGCGGTCGCGGGATCGGCGCCGAGCTTCTTCAGTACCAGCGGAATGGCAGTACCGGCGATGCCCGCGACGACGCAACTGAAGGCCATCGCGATCATGGTGATCAGGCCGAGGAACAGCGGGCTTTCGCTGCCGGGTTCGCGGCTGGCGACGATGAAGATGGCGATGCCGGCGAGCGCGCCGGTGACGACGCCGTTCATCAGGCCGAGCGTGGCTTCCTTGGCGATCAGCGACATCACGCGGCCGGGCTTGAGTTCGCCCAGGGTCATGCCGCGCAGGAGCACGGCCAGGGCCTGGCAACCGAGGTTGCCGGTCTGTCCGCCGAGCACCGGCAGGAACATCGCCAGCACGACGATCTTGTCCACCGTGTCCTGGAAGATGCCGACGACGGCGGCAGTGATGAACACCGTGACGAGGTTGATCTGCAACCACGGGTGGCGGAACTTGAACGCGCGCATCAGCGGCGTGGCCAGGCGTTCTTCCTTTTCCACACCGACCATGGCACCGGCCTGCGCGGAGATTTCGAAAGCCTGCTGTTCGAACAGGATCTGCCCGCGCACCTGACCGACGAGGGTGCCGTCTTCCTCGCAAACCGGATACACCGGGAAATGCCGGGTGACGACTTCGCGCATCGCATCGACCAGGGTCATGCCCGGGCGCAGGCAGAACGGATTGCGCAGCATCACCGTATCGAGCGGCTGGCTGCGCTCGGCGTACAACAGTTCGCGGAAGGCGACGACGCCGATCAGTCGGTTGCCCGCATCGACGACGAACAGATAGGTGACCATGCGCTGACGCACCGTCTCGCGCAGGATGTCGATGGCGGTGGCGACACTGGTGCCGCTGCGGAACACCGCCGGCGGGTCTTCGATCAAACGGCCGACACTGCCCTCGGGATAACGCAGCGCATCGCCCCAATCGGTACCGGCGGGCGCGGCTTCCATCACCCGCGCGCGCAGGTCCTCGTTCATCGCCGAGAGAATGGTGTTGGCGCGCGCCGGCGGAAGGGCCGCCAGCACCTCGGCGATCTTGGTCGGATTGGCCAGGTCCAGGCGCTCGATCGCCGTCTGGGTATCGAGGCCCGCGACCTGTCGCAGCAGCGGATTCGGATCGGATGCCAAGGGACTCTCCGGGGGGCGGGGCGGCGTGCTGGGATTTAGGGTAGCCGAAAACCGCGAAAGCCGCGCTGCGCGGCCTTCGCGGGGGCATCGCTTCCGGCCTCGCCCATGAGCCCAACGGCCCGGACGCCCATCGCCGGCCATGCGCCGTCGCCGGGGCCGGCGCTCAATAGTCGTAGCGCAGCTCGGCGGCCCAGGTTCGCTGGTTGTAGGGATGGAAGTTCCAGTAGGTCCGGTTGCCCAGATTGTCCACGCCCAGCGAGGCGCTCCAGTGCCGGTCGTGCCGGTATTTCGTGCGTAGATCGAGCACGAGGAAGGGGCTGGTGCCGGTGTAGGTCTCGCTGTTCGTATCGCTATTGTCCAGCGTATTGAACTGCCGGCCGCTGTAGCGCGCGGCCGCCGTGAACGACCAGTGTTCGCCGGTTCGGTAATTCGCCACCAGGTTCGCGCGCCAGCGCGGCACGCGCGGCTGCCAGCGGCCGACGCTGGCGGGGAAATTGCGATTCTCGCGAATGATCGAATCGGCGAAGGTCAGGCTGGCGTCGAGATCCAGCCCTGGTGCGACGAGATCGAACCAGTGCCCGGCCAGCTCCAGACCCGAGGTACGGATCGCATCCACGTTCTGGATGTTGGTGACGTTCGGGAACACCGTCACGTTCGTCTGCGAATACAGGGCGTCGCGGGTGCGTTCGTGGAAAACGGTGACGCGCCAATCGCTGCGTTCGCCGCGACGAATCAAGGACAACTCGGACGTGACGGAACGCTCGGGCTTCAGGTTCGGATCGTTGTTGACCACGACGTTCGTCGCGATCGAGCCCTGGTAGAGCTCGCTGACCGTGGGGAAACGCAGCGCTCGCCCGATCGAGGCCTGCAGCGACCAGTCGGGCGTCAGCGCGTAGGCGAAAGCGGCTTTCGGCGAGAACGCGGTCTCGCTGCGTTCGGGAAAACCGAACTCGCTGGCCGCATTGGCCAGCAAGCCATCGTGCGCGCGCCAACGTTCGTGGCGCAGGCCGAGCGTCGCGGTCCAGCGTTCGGAGCCGCGCCAGGTGTCCTGCACGAACACGCTGCGCAGCCCGGTGCGACCGCCGAACGCGGAGTAGCGCGTCGTCGCCTCGCCTTCGATCCAGTTCGTCGTGTCGAAGACGCGCGTGCGCAGTCGGTGACGATCGTCCTGCAGCCCGAATTCGAGCACGTGCGCGGCATTCGGGCGCCAGGTGAACGCGAGCGAGGCGGTGGTCCAGCCCGTGCCTTCGCTGTCGGCGATGCGCCCCGTTCCGCCGCTATCGGCCACGGGACGTGCGACGGTGGGCGAACGCAGGCGGTCGCGCAGGTAATCGTAGCGGCTGAGGCCGATCGCGAAGTCCCATTCGCCGCCGCGGCTGCGCCTCAGCGACAGGCCCTGCATGCGGTGCTGCAGATCGGCGCGCTGCAGCGATATCGCCGTCGCCGGAATCGTGTAGCGACGCCCGTCGATCTGCACGTTGCCGCTGTAGATCGGGTTTCCCGCGGCGTCGTGCAGCCAGGTTTCGGAATCGCGGAAGGCCTCGTTCTTCCAAAGGCCCAGGACGTAGCTCAGACGCAAGTCCGGCGCGAAATCGTAGGCGAGCTTGAGTTTGGCGTGATCTTGCAGGGTATTCGTCTGGCCGGTGGCGCCGAGCAGATACCAGGGCTGGCGACGCGGGTTCTCGCCGGCGATCTCGCCATCTACCGGCACGCCGCTTCCATTGCTGCCGGCCGAGGCGAGCAGATTGGCGTAAGCGATGGGATGCGCCTCGCTGTCGAGACGCTGCAGCGACAGCCACAGCGACAGATCGCCGATGCGATCGCCGATGGATGCGCTGAAGGCGCGGGCCGCGTAGTTGCGGTTCGTCCGGTAGAGCTCGAAATCCTCGACGTAGTAACCGGTTTTCGCATGCGCCTCGAAACGCTCGGGCATGCGCGTCACGTAATCGACGACGGCGCCGACCGAATTGCCCGGATAGGCCGCAGAGAAAGGACCGTACAGCACATCCACGCGCTCGATTTCCTCCGGCGACACCAGCCCCCAACGCGGCGTGAAGCTGGCGCCGTTCCCGAGAAGATTCGACAAGGGTATGCCGTCGGCATAGACCAGCGAACGCGCGCTGTTGCCGGTGCCGGAGGCTCGCGTGGCCAGCACGGCATGGTCGTAATCGCCGATGTAACGTTTGCGCACCAGCAGGCTGGGGAAGTATTTCAACGCATCCTCGGCGTCGGTGGCGTTGATCCTGGTTTCGACCTCCTCGCCGCTGATGCCTTCCATCGTGGTCGGGATCTGGGTCGGCAACGAAGTCGGTTGCGTGCCGACGACCTCGACGGTGCCGAGGTCCTTGGGTTTGCGCGGAGGCGCGGCATCGGCCGCAGTTTCGGAAGCGGAAGCCGCGAAAGCGGCCAGCGAAAGGGCAATGGCGAAAAGCAGCCGCGCGCAAGGCGCGGCCGCGGAAGGATGGCGGGACATGTCGAACTCCGATTCACGAGGCGCGCGCCGCGAACGGCGCGCAGATCAGGGTGGTCGTGTTTCAGAGTGCGAGCGGCGGACCTCGCGAACCGAGGCCGCAGGGATAACGGGACGTCGAACGACGCGTGGGCGCGAAACGCTCGAGCAGCTCGCGCGGCGCCGCCGGCAACAGCAGGGCCAGCAGCAGGGCGAAGACCGCGACGGCATTGAGCAAGGGGCAGTAGGCGCAATCGCCGCCGCCGATCTGCGCGGAAGGCGACGGTGCCGCGTCGCCATCGGGCAACTGCACCCACTTGAGACCAGTGACGGTACACAGCTCGACCCAGGAACCGCCGGTCGCCAGCCCAACCGACGCCAGCATGCGACTCACCGTGGGCACGAAGGCCAGCAGCAGCATCGCGACCAGGGCGATGCGGGTCATGGTCTGCTGGAATCGGAGCTTGCGCACCGGCGCATTTTACCGCTTGCGAGCGCGGGAACGAAGCCTCGGCAGGAAAATCAGGTCCAGAAGTAGCGGACCAGGTGGAAGAAGATCGGCGCCGAGAAACACAGGGAGTCGAGGCGGTCGAGCATGCCGCCATGGCCTTCGATCAAATGCCCCCAGTCCTTGATGCCACGATCGCGCTTGATCGCCGACAGCACCAGCCCGCCGAAGAAGCCCATCACGCAGACGCAGAACGAAAGGCCCGCCGCTTCCCATGCCGTGAATGGCGTCAACACGTGCAGGGCCGCGCCCAGGGCCGTCGCGCTGAGCACGCCGCCGATCAGGCCCTCCCAGGTTTTCGATGGCGACAGCGTCGGCGAAAGCTTGTGCCGGCCCAGCAGTTTTCCCCAGACGTACTGCAGCACGTCGCTGCCCTGCACCACCAGGATCAGGTAGGCGATGAGCAGCATGCTCTTGCCCTCGAACCCGGGGATGCGCAGGTTCAGCAGGGCCGGCAGATGCGACAGGCAGTACACCGCGACCATCACGCCCCACTGGATGGTGGCGGTGCGGGTCAGGAAACGCTTCGGATCGCCGCTGAGCGCGGCGAGGATCGGCAGCAGCAGGAAGCCGTAAACCGGCAGCAGGATGGCGAACAGACCGTACCAGTCGATGTACAGCAGCCAATACTGCACCGGCAGGCAGAGGAAAAAACTCGCCAGCAAGGCGCGATGGTCGCCGCGCCGCGTATCGGTGATGGTGAGGAA
>CAYWHO010000184.1:0-4895 GCA_964458195.1 uncultured Arenimonas sp. | reverse complement strand
ATGTCGCGCGGCCCGGCGCCGACGGCCATGCGCAGTCCGATCTCGCGAATGCGTTCGGTCACCGACACCAGCATGATGTTCATGATGCCGATGCCGCCGACGATCAGCGAGATGCTGGCGACGGCGCCGAGCAGGAGCGACATCAGCTTGGTGGTTTCGGTGCGGGTGGCGACGATCTGGGCGATGTTGCGCACGTTGAAATCGTCGTCGCCGCCGGGCTGGATCTTGTGGCGCTGGCGCAACAGGGCCTCGACCTCGCCCTGCGCATAGTCCAGGTCTTTCGCATCGCCTACGCCCAGCGCGATCGACTGCACGGCGCCGGCCGGCATGTTGTTGGCGCCGCTGAGGCGACGGCGGGCCGTTTCCAGCGGCACCACGACGAAATCGTCCTGGTCCTGGCCGAAACCGCCCTGGCCCTTGGACTTGAATACGCCGACGACGGTGAAGGGCACGCGGCCGAGGCGCACGTTCTGGCCGATGGCCTCTTCGTCGCCGAACAGTTCGCGCCGCACGGTTTCGCCGAGAATCACCGACTTCGCCGCCGATCCGTAATCGCGATCGGTGAAGCCCTCGCCGCTGGCCAGTTCCCAGTTGTTGATGGCAAACCAGTCCGGCTGCACGCCCTGCCACTGGCTGGACCAGTTGCTCTCGGCATAGACGATCTGCGTGCCGCCGCGCAGTTGCGCCGACACGTATTGCACTTCGGGAACTTCGGCGCGGATGGCCTCGGCATCGCCTTCGCTCAAGGTCCAGTTGCTGCCGGCGCTGATGCGCACGCCGCCGCCGCCGAATCCGGCGCCGGAAAAAACGTCGAGGCGGTTCGAACCCAGGCCCGAGACCAGCTTGTCGATCTCCGCCTGCGTACCCTGGCCCACCGACACCATCACGATGACGGCGGCGATGCCGATGATGACGCCGAGCGAGGTCAGCGCACTGCGCAGCCAGTTGCCGCGCAGCGAATAGACGGCGGTACGCAAGACATCGGAGAGCGTCATATGGAGTTCCCTTTGGCCTTCCAGTCGCCATCCATGGCGCAACGTACCGGGCTTACGGAACGCCCGGCCCGGCCATCCGTGGCCGTGCATTCGGCGGCGCAGTGGCCGCCCTGCTGGCGCCCGCTAAGCACGCGCCACCTCATCCTCGTGCAGCTCGCCATCGCGCATGACGAAGCTGCGCCCCGCATGCGCCGCCACGCCCGGATCGTGCGTGATCAGGACGATGGTGTGGCCATCGGATTGCAGGCGCGAGAACAGCGCGAGGATCTCTTCGCCGGTGCGCGAATCGAGCGCACCGGTCGGTTCGTCGGCGAGCAGGATCGGCGGCCGGTTGATCAGCGCGCGGGCGATCGCCACGCGCTGCTGCTGGCCGCCGGACAGCTCGCTCGGGCGATGGTCGGCGCGGTTGCCGAGACCCACGGCTTCCAGTGCCTGCCGCGCCTTGTCCCTGCGTTCGGACGGCAGGCTGCGGGCATAGGCCATCGGCATGGCCACGTTTTCCAGCGCGCTCATGCGCGAAAGCAGGTTGAAGCCCTGGAAGACGAAACCGATCTTGTCGCGGCGCAGGGCCGCGCGACCTTCCTTGTCCAGTCGCGAGACATCGACGCCGTCGCACAGATACGTGCCCGACGAAGGCGTGTCCAGGCAACCGATCAGGTTCATCAAGGTCGATTTGCCGGAACCGGACGGGCCCATGATCGCGACGAACTCGCCGCGCGCGATGTACAGGTTGACGCCCTTCAACGCCACCACCTCGGCTTCGCTGCCGGGCGAATAGACCTTGCCGAGGTTGCGCGTCTCGATCGCGCCGTGGATCGATGCCGTCATTGCGCGGCGCGCCCGCTGCCGGTCACCAGAACGTCGCCTTCGCGCACGTCGCCGGTGATCTCGGTATGCGTGCCGTCCGAGGCGCCGACGCGCACGACGATCGGCGTCGGCTTGCCGTCGACCAGCTTGTAGACCGGCGCGCGACGTGCGCTGACCAGGCCGGCGATGGCGCTGTCCCATTGCGCCTGCTGCGCGGCGCTGAGGGTCGCGCGGAACGCGGCGAACTGCTGGTTGAAGCGTTCCATCATGCGTTGGCGCATGGCGCCGTCGTTGCCGCCGCTGCGGTTGCCGCCCTGCGAACCGCCGCCGGGGCCGCGACCGCCGAAGATGACGGTGGCGCCGCCACTACCCTGCTGCGGTGCCGCCATGCGCGCCTGCATGCGTTCGCGCATCGCTGCCACGGCCGCGTCCAGCGCCGCCTGCTGCTCGGCATTGAGCTTGAGCTCCGCCGCGATGCGCGGCAGTTCGTCGGTCATGCCGCCGCGCATCTGCTGCGGACCCGCCGGCGTCGCCGCGCCCGTACCGTTGTCGGCGGGCTTGTAACGCAGTGCCGCATTCGGCGCACGCAGTACGCCGTCGCGGCGGCTGACCTCGATCTCGGCATTGACCGTCATGCCCGGCAACAGGCTCATGTCGCTGTTGTCGACCGAAACCACCACCGGATAGGTGATGACATTGGACGTGTTGGTGGCAGCGAGGCGCACTTGCTTCACTTCGCCCTCGAACTTGCGGTCCGGGAACGCATCGACGGTGAAGCTGGCCTTCTGGCCGACCTTCACCTGGCCGATGTCGGCTTCGTCCACCGCCAGCACGATCTGCATCTGGCGCAGGTCCTCGGCGATCTGGAACAGCACCGGCGTCTGGAAACTGGCCGCGACCGTTTGGCCCGGTTCGACCGCGCGCGCCAGGATCACGCCATCGACCGGCGACAGGATGTCGGTATGACCGAGATCGAGACGGGCCGTTTCCACCTGCGCCTGCTGCTGGCGGATGTTCGCCTGCGCCGAATTCAACTGCGCCTTCGCCTGGTCGAGCGCGGCGACGGCGAGATCGTAGTCGCTGCGCGCGATCAGCTGGCGTTTCACCAGATCGCTCTTGCGCTGGTAGTCGGCCTCGGCCTGCTTGAGCGATGCGCGCGCCTGCGCCAGCGACGCCTGCGAGCTGGCCAGCGACGCATTGGCCTGCGTCACCCGCGCCTGCACGGTGGACGGGTCGATGCGGGCGATGATCTGCCCCTTCTTCACCGTCTCATTGAAATCCACCAGCACCGATTCGACCTGTCCCGACACCTGCGTACCGACATCGACGGTGGACAAGGCGCTGAGGCTGCCGGTGGCGGAAATCGCGACACGGATATCGCCGCGATCGACGGCGGCGGTACGGAACGCCTCGGCGCTTTCCTTGCCGGAGGACATCCAGCGCCAGGCGACAACGAGGCCGACGACGACGAGCAGCGCGGCCAGCCAGCGGCCGTAACGGAATGACTTCATGTGCGGTAGGGACCCGGATGCAAAGGAGTGAATGATAGTCGGATGCGGCTATGGACAGGCATGCGGCGCAAAGGTTCTTGCGTCGTATAGGCCGTTAGTCATGGTCGCCGCGGCCGAAGAGCCGGGCTTCCGCAATCAACCCTGTAACCGGGATGCGCCAGGGAAGCGAATGGTCGCAAGCGTTCCGTGACCGGGTTCGCTTTCGAGCGTCACGGGCCAGCCGTAGCGTTCGGAAAGGCGCCGCACGATCGACAGGCCGATGCCCTGTCCGTCCTTCTTGCCGTCGCCGCCGCGCTGGAAAGGCTCGAAGACGCGACCGAGTTCTTCCTGCGTCATGCCGACGCCGGTATCGCCGATGCCGATGCGTCCGTGTTCGATCGTCACGACGATGCGTCCGCGATCGGTGTAGTGGCAGGCATTGCGCAGCAGGTTGCCGACCAGCACGGACAATACGCGCGGCGGCGCATGCAGGGCGAAGTCGGCCTTCTGCTCGAGCACGAGTTCGACCGGCTTTTCGCCGAGCAGCGTCCTCGCCTTGTCCATCTCTTCCAGCACGATCTCGCTGACGGGGAAATCTTCCGACGGCAGCCCGGTATCGCCTTCCCGGGCAAGGATCAGGAAGGCCTCGATCAGCGCCTCCATGTCGCGACCGGCGTTCTGGATGCGCGCCAGGGCCCGTCGCGACATCGGCGAAAGCGTGTCGTCGGCCGCCATCATGTCGCCGGCCACGCGTATGACGGTCAGCGGCGTGCGCAACTCGTGCGAAGCATCGCGGGTGAACAGGCGTTCGCGTTCGACGAAACGGCCGAGGCGCGAGCCGAACTCGTGCAGGGATGACGCCAGCGTCAGGGTTTCGCCGGTCACGTCGCTGGGCAAACGGCCCGGGTGAATGGCGTCGATGTCCGGGTGATCGGGATCCCAGCGCTTGACCTGGTTGGCCAGCCAGATCATCGGCGACACCGCACGCTTGGACGTGCGGTAGGTGCCCCAGGCGATGACGTAAACGACGATCAGCACCAGGGCCAGCGGCGCCATGCCGAACCAGAAGGCCAGCGAATCGACCTGTTCCTGCTTGAACAAAAGGAACAGCCTCTGCCCCTCGCGATCCTCCACCAGCACCAGCGAACCGCCCTGCGAACGCGGCAGGCTGTGGAATCCCGGCGTGAGTTCGCGCAGCGGTTCCGGCAGAGAGCGTGCCGCCGCCTCCACCGGCACGAGATAGCTGCTCATGTTGTAGGTGTCGGGGATCTGCGCCTGCGGATCGCGATCGCGCCGCCCCCAGAAATGCACCGCTTCCTCCTGCAACGCGCGCTGGATCAGCACGTGCTTGAGCACCGCCGACGCGCCGTACACGCCCAACACGGCGGCGAAACTGATCGCAGCCGCCTGCAGGATGAAGGCGATCCAGATCTTGCGCCGCAGCCCGACGCGCTCGGTCATGCGCTGGGGGCGGAATCGAGATCGGCGATGCGATAGCCGGCGGTCTGCACGGTATGCAGCAACGCCTTCTGGAACGGCCGGTCGACCGCCTTGCGCAGGTTGTACAAATGGCTGCGCAAGGTGTCGGAATCGGGCAGGCCGT
>CAYWHO010000183.1:0-4941 GCA_964458195.1 uncultured Arenimonas sp. | reverse complement strand
CAACGAGGCCTGTTCAGCCTGGTTTGCCTCGGCGTTGTCGTCGGCGGTTCGCTGTTGCTCTACGCCTTGCGCGCGCCGCGTGAAGAGACGGGCCAGCCGTTCGCCGCCTTCTCGCGCGAAACCTTCCTGCTGGCGAACAACCTGCTCCTGACCGCCGCCGCTGCGATGGTATTGCTGGGCACGCTTTACCCGTTGCTGCTCGAAGCGCTGGACATGGGCAAGATTTCGGTCGGCCCGCCCTACTTCGGCCTGCTGTTCGCGCTGCTGATGATTCCGCTCGTACTGTTGCTGCCCTTCGGCCCGCTGACGCGCTGGCAGCGCGAACAGGCCAGCCTGCCGCTGAAGATGCTCGCGCCCTGGGCCATGCTCGCGCTGATCGCGGCCGCGATCGCATTCTTCGCCTGGCCGCAGGGCCGGATGAAAACGGCCGCCGCCTTCCTTGCCGGCCTCTGGCTCGCCTTCGGCACCTTGCGTTTCGTGCGCCAGCGTTTCGTGCAGGCGCAAGGGCGCTTCACCGCCGAGATGGTCGGGATGTGCCTGGCGCATGCCGGGCTGGCGGTCTTCTTCTTCGGCGTGCTGATGACCGAATCGCAGAGCCTCGAAAAGGATGTCGCCGCACGGCCCGGCCAAAGTTTCGATGTGCGCGGCTACCGGTTCCGGTTCGACGGCGTCGAACGCGTGCAGGGCCCGAACTATCTCGCCGATCGCGGCAGCGTGACGGTCACCCGCGATTCGAAGACGGTGACGACGCTGCATCCGGAGAAACGCGCCTATGCCAGCGGCGGCAGCATCATGACCGAGGCCGACCTGCATCCCGGCCTGACGCGCGATCTGTACGTCGCGCTAGGCGAACCGGTCGATGAAACGGGCGGCTGGGCCCTGCGCCTGCATGTGAAACCCTTCGTGCGCTGGATCTGGCTCGGCGCACTGATGATGGCGGCGGGCGGCTTCGCCGTCGTATTCGACAAGCGGTTCCGCCGACCGGTGGCCGCCTGATGCGTCGTTTCCTTCCCCTGTTCGCTTTCCTGCTGCTCGCCGCGCTGCTGTTCGTCGGCGTGCGCATGAACTCCGGCAAGGACACCAGCGCGATCCCGTCGCCGCTGATCGGCAGGCCCGCGCCTGAGTTCTCCCTTCCCGTGCTGGGCGAACCCGGCAGGACGCTGGCGAAAAAGGATTTCCTCGGCAAGCCCTACCTGCTGAACGTCTGGGGCAGCTGGTGCCCGAACTGCCGCGTCGAGCACCCTGTGATCAGCGCGCTGGCGCGCAGCGGTAAACTGCGCGTCGTCGGCTACAACTACAAGGACGAGGACGCCGACGCGAAACGCTGGCTGTCCGAGTTCGGCAACCCCTATTCCGTCAATCTCGTCGACGCCGACGGCCGTGCCGCGTTCGACTGGGGCATCTACGGCGCGCCGGAGAGTTTCATCGTAGATGCCGGCGGCATCGTGCGCTGGAAGTTCATCGGGCCGATAGACGAGTCCGTCGTGCGCGAACAGATCGAACCCCTGCTGGCGCAGTTGGAGAACGGCCGATGAAGTTCCTGCTGCCGATCCTGCTGCTGTTGTTCTCCGCCTTCGCTTCCGCCGCGACGCCGCCGCAGTTCCGCGACGCGGCCGAAGAAGCGCGCTTCCGCCAATTGACCGGCGAACTGCGCTGTGTGATGTGCCAGAACCAGTCGCTGGCCGATTCCAATGCGCAGATCGCCCACGACCTGCGGATGGAAGTGTTGCGCCTGATGCGCGAAGGCCGTAGCGATGCGCAGATCAAGCAGTTCCTGGTCGAGCGCTACACCGATTTCGTGCTGTACAAGCCCGAGGTCAAGCCGAGCACCTGGCTGCTCTGGTTCGGGCCCATGCTCGTGCTGGCCGGCGGCGGGTTCGTGCTGCTGCGGATCGTGCGTGCACGTCGTTCCGGCGCGCCGGCCGCGCCTCCGGCTCCGGACGAACAGGAGTGGTGATGACGATCTTCGTCCTGTCCGCCGCGTTCCTGGTCCTGGTCGCGATCGCATTCGCGACTGCGCCGCTGTGGCGGCAATCGCGTGGTCTGGCCGTGGGCCTGGCGCTCGCCCTGCCGCTCTGCGTGTTCGCGCTCTACCGGCTGCAGGGAACGCCCGCCGCCTTGGACCCGGCGAATCTGCGCGCGCCGCAGACCATCGACGAGGCCATTGAGATGCTGCAGGCTCGCCTGGAACGCGAACCCGACAATATCGAAGGCTGGATCCTGCTGGCGCGCTCGCACGCGGCGCAGGAGAACCACGGCCTCGCCGCGAAGGCCTATGCGCGTGCGAAGGCGCTGGCTCCGGACGATACCGATCTCGGCGTCGAATACGCCGAGGCATTGATGCGCAACGCCGGCGCCAACGGCGCGCCAGCGGAAGCCGTGACCCTGCTCGAATCGGCGCTACGCGCCAATCCCGACAACCAGCGCGCCCTGCTGTTGTTCGGCATGCAGCGCATGCAGGCAGGAAAACCGGACGAGGCCAGCGCCGCCTGGGAACGCCTGCTGCCGATGCTCGAGCCGGCCGCTGCGAATGCGTTGCGCGCACAGATCGACATGGCACGTGCCGCGGCGCAACTGCCGCCGCTGCCGCCGCCGGCGATGGCGCCCGCGCTGTTGACCGTGCGCATCGCGATTGACCCTGCCCTGGCATCGCAGGCGCGCCCCGGCGACGTGCTCTTTGTGTTCGCGCGCAGTCCGGAAGGCCGTGGCCCGCCGTTCGCCGTCAAGCGCATCGCGCTCGATTCCCTGCCGACCGAGATCGCCCTCGGCGACGACGACAGCCCGATGCCGACGGCGAAGTTGTCGGCGCAGAAGACCGTGCAAGTCGTGGCGCGCTTGTCGCGCAGCGGCAACGCGCAGGCCGGCAGCGGGGACATCGAGGCCGAACCGCAGACGGTCGATCTGGCCGACGCCACGCCCATCACGCTCACGCTATCGCGACCCGTGCCATGACCGAATTCATTCCGCCCGGCACCCGTTTCGTCGACCTTCCCTCGCCCTTCCCGATGAAGCGCGGCGAGGCCCTGCATTCGGCGCGACTGGCCTACGAAACCTGGGGACGCCTGGACGAAGCCCGCAGCAACGCCATCCTGATCCTGACCGGCCTTTCGCCGAACGCGCACGCAGCTTCCAACGAAGGCAATTCCGAAGCCGGCTGGTGGGAAGCCATGCTGGGCCCGGGCAAGCCCATCGACACCGATCGCTGGTTCGTCATCTGCGTGAATACCCTGGGCAGTTGTAAGGGCTCCACCGGCCCCGCTTCGATCGATCCGGCGACCGGCGAACAGTACCGGCTCGCCTTCCCCGATCTTTCCGTCGAGGACGCGGCGCGGGCCGCGCATGCGGTCGTCGCCGCGCTCGGCATCGATCGCCTCGCCTGCGTGATCGGCAATTCGATGGGCGGCATGACCGCGCTCGCCTACCTGCACCTGCATCCAGGCGCTGCGCGCGCCCACATCAATGTCTCGGGCAGCGCCCGGGCACTTCCGTTCTCGATCGCGATCCGCTCGCTGCAGCGCGAGGCCATCCGCCTCGATCCGAACTGGAACCAGGGCCAGTACGACGACGAACACTATCCGGACAATGGCATGCGCATCGCGCGCAAGCTCGGCGTCGTCACCTATCGTTCGGCGATGGAATGGGACGGCCGCTTCGGCCGCGTGCGACTCGACAGCGAGTGCCGCGAAGACGATCCTTTTGGCCTCGAATTCGAGGTGGAGCGCTACCTCGCCGGGCACGCGCAGCGCTTCGTGCGCCAGTTCGACCCGAACTGCTATCTGTACCTGTCGCGCTCGATGGACTGGTTCGACCTGGCCGAATACGCGGACGGCGACGTGATGAAGGCCCTGGCCGGCATCCGGCTGGAAAAAGCCCTGGCCATCGGTGTCCGCACCGATATCCTGTTCCCGCTGCAGCAGCAGGAGCAGATCGCCGATGGCCTGCGCGCCGGCGGCGCCGAGAGCGAGTTCGCCCCGCTCGAGTCGCCCCAGGGGCACGACGCCTTCCTGGTGGACATGGCCCGGTTCGGTCCGGTCATCGGTGGATTCCTGGCCGGTCTGTGAACTTGCCGCCGGGACTTGATCCGGCTCAAGAAATCCGCCGGGCCGGGCTGGTAGACTGCCCGGCATGACGTTCATGAACTTTACCGGTCGCGACGCCCTGCTGGCCGTCATCGACGAAGCCTGCCGACAGCCCGATGGCGAAACGCTGACGCGCAGCCTGCGCGACGGACTCTGCCGCCTGATCAAGGACCGCACGGTCTTCCTGCCCGATTGCGTGTTCGAGCCGGTCGAAGGCCACTATGCACGCCGCGAGCTCTACGCCTGTCCCGAACGCGGCACCAGCGTCGTCGCCATGACCTGGGCGCCCGGCCAGGGCACGCCGATCCACGACCATTGCGGCCTGTGGTGCGTCGAAGGCGTCTGGCAGGGGCAGTTGGAAATCACCCGTTACGAACTCGAGGAAGCGCAGGAAGATCGATGCCGCTTCAGCCGGCACGAAACCCTGCTTGCTGGCACCGGAACGGCCGGCAGCCTGCTGCCGCCGCACGAGTACCACACGATCCGTAACCCGAGCGCGGACCAGATCGCGATCTCGCTGCACGTCTACCAGAAGGCGATGGGCCAGTGCGCGACGTTCGAACCGGAAGGCGACGACTGGTACCGGCGCGGCCAGCGCCAGCTATGCCTGGACAAGGTCGATTGCGAGTAGCCGGCGCCCTTCCTGCGCTATAATTCGCGGGCAATGCCGGTGTGGCGGAATGGTAGACGCGGCGGACTCAAAATCCGCTTCCAGCGATGGAGTGGAGGTTCGAGTCCTCTCACCGGTACCAAAGGCTGAAACGCGAAGATGCGAATCGCGAAACAGTCGGTACCAAAGGCCGGTTGCAACAATCGACGAAACCCCGAAGCCCGCTCCTGCGGGCTTTTGCTTTACTGAAAC
>CAYWHO010000182.1:2103-4955 GCA_964458195.1 uncultured Arenimonas sp. | reverse complement strand
ACCGGTCGGTTCGTTCTTGTCGTTGCCGACCCAGACCACGGCGAGATGATCGCCGGTGAATCCCGCGTACCAACTGTCGCGGCTGTCGTTGCTGGTGCCGGTCTTGCCGGCCGACTGCAGCGGGCCGAGGCCGTCGGCCATCAACTGGTGCGCGGTGCCGTAGGTCACCGTGCCCTGCATCGCCAAGGTAACCAGGCGCGCGGCCACCGCATCGCCGGCCTGGGCCGGATCGGCGTTGAAATCGTAGCGGTTGATCGCCTTGCCTTTCGGGTCGAGAACGCCGCGCACCGCGCGCAGTTGCTGCAATTGCCCGCCCGACGCGAGGAACTGGTACATCTGCGTCATCGACAGCACCGACAGATCGACCGAGCCGAGGATCAAGGAAGGATTCGGTTCGGCGCGCAGCCCGGCCAGCACCTTCATCAGTTCGGCGATGCGCTCGGGCCCCACGTCCATGCCGACGCGCACCGTCGCCTGGTTGTACGAATGCGCCAACGCGGCGGCGATGGTCGTCGTGCCGTGCGAGCGACCGTCGGAATTCTGCGGCCGCCAGGTCTTGCCGTTCGGCTGCGTCACTTCGACCGGCGTGTCTTCGACATAGCTCGCCAGCGAATAACGATCCGGCTGCGCCAGCGCCAGCAGATAGACGAAGGGCTTCAGCAGCGAACCGACCGGGCGCTGCGCTTCCAGCGCGCGGTTGAAACCATGCTCGTCGGCCTTGCGGCTGCCGACCATCGCCAGCACTTCGCCGCCGCTGGTATCGGTGACCACCATGCCGGCCTGCAGGGCCGGGCCCTGCTTGCGTTCGATGCGCGCCAGCGTCGTGGCGACCGCGCGTTCGGACAGGGTCTGCACCGATGGCGACAGCGTCGTCATCACGCTCAGGCCGGCGCCGCGCAGCGCGTCGGCCGGATAGTCGCGGGCGAGCTGGCGACGCACTAGATCCATGAACGCCGGCGCACGGTTGCGCGCCACGCCGGGCCGGCTGCTGACGCCGAGCGGCGCCGCACCGGCGCGCTTGGCTTCTTCCGGCGTGATCAGGCCCAGCTCCACCCAGACGCCGAGCACGGTGGCGCGGCGCTTGAGCGCGCGCTCGGGAAAACGCCGCGGATCCCAGTAACCCGGACCCTGGATGATGCCGACCAGCAGGGCCATGTCCTCGGTCTTGAGCGTGTTGAGCTCGCGACCGAACCAGAAATCCGAACCGGCGGCGACGCCGCGGATCGACTGGTTGCCCGACTGCCCGAGATAGACCTGGTTGAGATAGGCCTCGAGGATCTTCTTCTTGTCGAAACGCGCTTCGATGATCAGCGCGTACAGCGCTTCCTTGAGTTTGCGCGAAACGGTCTTGGTATTGCTCAGGAACAGGCTGCGCACCATCTGCTGGGTGATCGTGCTGGCGCCCTGTTCGAATTCGCCTTCGCGCAGGTTCACCCATATCGCGCGCATCACGCCCCAGGGGTCGATGCCGTGGTGATGCTTGAAGTTGCGGTCCTCGACCGCCTGCAGTCCGGTGATCAGCAGTTCCGGCGCTTCTTCCAGCCGGATCAGCCGGCGCTCTTCCTCGCTGTTGCCGTACAGCGTGGCGATGCGGGCGGGATCGATCTTGGCGCTGTCGAGCTTGCGCTTGCTGTCGGCATCGCGCACGGCGGCCACGCGCCCGCCCGCCAGCGTGACATCGAGCCGGCGCGCATTGACCGGCCCGTCCATGTCGGTGAAGGCGCGCGTGCCGATCTTGAAATGCCCGCCGTCGCGCGCGTACGTGCCGGGCAACTGGCCGCTGCCGTCCTTGCGATAAGCCGCTGAGGTCAGTTCGATCTCGAGCGTGTCGCCATCGAGGCGCACGCCGTTCTGCAACAGCAGCGGGCGCGCGTACACGCGGGTCGGCACCTGCCATTGCAGCTGCGCGAATTCCTTGCGCACCTGCTTGTCCATGTACCAGACATAGGGAACGCCGATGCCCACCAGCAGGCCGAGCGCCAGCAGGGTTCCGCGAAGGACCCAACGGCGCCAGGGGCGGTGAACGTCGGCTGTCTCGGCGTCGTCTTCGTCTTCTTCGCGCAAGGCGGCGATCATTTAAAATGGCGGATTCGGGCAGTTTATCAGGCCCTCCGACCCGGATTCGTGCTTGAAGATGAATCGACGCGCCGGCCGCCGCTGCGCTTCCCGCCTGCCAGGCTGCGGCGCCGGGCGGCCGACCTGATGTCGGACGCGAACACCGCGCGCCGGCTGCCCGCCAGCGCCCTGGCCTACCGGCTGAGCCGCTGGTTCGGATTGTTCCGCCGCGGCCTGGCCAGCCTGCGCACGCGCGGCATTCGCGCCACCTGGCTGGCGATCCGCACGCGCTATCGCCCCGCGCCCGCCTCGCCGCCGCTTCGGCTGTATCCCGAAGCGGTGTCGGTGCGCGAACTGTCCTTCCCGTTCCTGGCGCAACCGCGGGCCAGCATCGTGATACCGGCCTACGGGCAGCTCGACTACAGCCTGCATTGCCTGAAAGCGCTGGCGAACTGCGGCGATGCCACCGGTTTCGAGGTGATCCTGGTGGACGACGCCAGCCCGGACGGCAGTGCCGACGTGCTGGCCGACGTCGCCGGACTGCGCCTGCACCGCAACGAGCGCAACCTCGGTTTCATCGGCGCCTGCAACGCCGGCGCAGGCATCGCCCGCGGCGACTACCTCGTCTTCCTCAACAACGACACCGCCGTGCAGCCGGGCTGGCTCGATGCGCTGCTGGCGACCTTCCGCGAGTTTCCCGATACCGGCCTGGCCGGCAGCAAGCTCGTCTATCCGGATGGGCGGCTGCAGGAAGCCGGCGGCCTGGTCTTCGCCGACGGCAGCGCCTGGAACGTCGG
>CAYWHO010000182.1:0-2003 GCA_964458195.1 uncultured Arenimonas sp. | reverse complement strand
TTATCGATGCCTGCACGCCGAGGCCGGATCGCGATTCGGGTTCGCTGCGCATGCACGCGCTGCTGCGCCTGCTTTGCGAGGAAGGTTGTGCGGTGCGTTTCTTCGCCGAAAACCTCGCGCACGACGGCCACTACACCGTGGCCCTGCAGCAGCTCGGGGTGGAAGCCTGGTGGCATCCGTGGATCGGCGATGTGCCGGCCTGGCTGCGCGAACATGGGCCGCGCCTGGACCTGATCGTCGCCTCGCGCCATTACGTGCTGTCGCCCCTGCTGCGCCTGTTGCGCGAATACGCACCGCAGGCGCAGCTCGTGTTCGACACCGTGGACCTGCACTTCCTGCGCGAGGAACGCGAAGCCGCCCAGACCGGCGAACCAGCCGCGCGCCTGGCCGCGCAGCACTCGCGCGAAAACGAGCTTGCGCTGGTCAAGGCCGCCGACCGCACCTGGGTGGTCAGCCCGCACGAACAGGCCCTGCTGCGCGAACTGGTGCCCGGCGCGCAGGTCGATGTGGTATCGAACATCCATCGCGTGGAAGAAGGCACGCCGGATTTCGCGGCGCGTCGCGACCTGGTCTTCGTCGGCGGCTACCGGCATCCGCCGAATGTCGATGCCGCGCTATGGCTGGCGAACGAGATCCTGCCGCGCATCCGCGCCGCCCTGCCCGAGGTGCGTCTGCATCTGGTCGGCGGCGATGCGCCGGCGCAGATCGTCGCGCTCGGCGAACGCCCCGGCATCGTTTTCCACGGGCATGTGCCCGAGCTCGATGCCCTGCTCGACAGTACACGGCTGAGCGTGGCGCCGCTGCGCTACGGCGCCGGCGTCAAAGGCAAGGTCAACCACAGCCTGGCGCGCGGCCTGCCCACGGTGGCGACGTCCTGCGCCGTGGAAGGCATGCATCTGCATCATGGCGAGAACGTGCTGGTCGCCGACGAAGCCGCCGCATTCGCCGCGGCGGTGGTCTCGCTGTATTCCGACGAAAGCCTCTGGCGCCGCCTGCGCGAAGGCGGCCTGGCCAATACGCAACAGCATTTCTCTCCCGATGCGGCGCGCGAAACGCTGCGCCGCCTGCTGGCGGCCTTGCCTGCGCGAAGCTGAATCTTCGCCGAATTCTTTCTGCGCGCGGCCTGTCCTGTCGGCGGCCCGGACTCCGTGTATAGGCTGCGATGGCCGGGGCGTCGCGCATCCGCGCCGCCCCGGCCATCGCCCCTACAAAAACTCAGGAATGCAAACGTCATGACGCTTCGCAAGCTTGTTCTTGCCCTCGCCCTGTCCGCCGCCGCCAGCGCCCCCGCGCTCGCCGACACCACCGACTGGACCGGCTTCTACGTCGGCGCCACCGCCGGCCACGCCGACGGCAGCGCCGATGTCACCACCAGCGCCGAATACAGCGCCTCCGGCTATTTCTCCAACACCAGCCTGCCGCCGATCGCCACCGCCGGTAACGGCCAGGTCGATCCGAGCGGTTTCGCCGGCGGCCTGACCTTCGGCTACAACTGGCAGTGGGATTCGGTCGTGTTCGGCCTGGAAGCCGACTGGAGCGACCTGAACGCCGAAGACAGCCGCAGCGATGGCGCGGTCTATCCCTGCTGCGCGCCGACCGCCTTCACCGTGTACGAGAAGACCTCGGCCGACGACCTGAAGACCGTGCGCGCGCGCATCGGCTACGCCCACAACCGCTCGCTGTTCTACTTCACCGCCGGCTGGGCCCAGGTGGACATCGACATCGACGACCGCTTCACCGACACCTACGACGATGCACGCGAGTCCTACTCGGCTTCGCACACGCAGGACGACTGGATCTACGGCGTCGGCTACGAACACGACTTCGGCAACAACTGGTCGATGAAGGCCGAGTACTTGCGCGCCGATTTCGACACCGTCGGCGGCACCAGCACCAACCTGACCACTGGCACCAACGACACCTGGCCGAGCTCGGTGTTCACCCACACCTCGGACCTCGACCTGAGCGTGTTCCGCATCGGCGTGAACTATCGCTTCTGATTC
>CAYWHO010000181.1:2346-4958 GCA_964458195.1 uncultured Arenimonas sp. | reverse complement strand
CCTAGAGTTCGTCGGTAGGTTCGAAACTCGCGGCCTCGGCGCTGGCCTTCGGCGGTTTGTCGGTGTGCGCGAGATACCAGCGCCACATGCCGTAGGCCACGATAGTGAAGCAGCTCGCGCCGATCGCGAGGTGCAGGCCGCTGTCGCTGAGCAAGGGGGAGAGCACGCCGGCGATGAAGGCGTTCGACAGCAGGCCGACGAAGGCTTGCATGGACGAAGCGCCGCCGCGCTGCTGCGGATACATGTCGAGGATGGCGATCGTCAGGATCGGGAACACCAGGGCGATGCCGAAAGCGCTGAGCACGGTCGGCACGACCGCCCAGGGCAGGTGCAACTGCGGCGACCACAGGCAATAGGCGATGTTGAACGCCGCCGACAGACCGCAGGCGAGGAAGCCGAAATTCGCCAGGCGCGTACCGCTCATGCGGCCGGCCGCCTTGCCGCTGACGAAGGCGCCGAGCACCATGCCGCCGATGGTCGGCACGAAGAACCAGCCGAACTGCTTTTCGTCGAGATGCAGCAGGTCGAGCACGAAAGCCGGCGCCGAAGCGATGTACAGGAACAACGCGCCGAAGTTCGCCGTTCCCGCGTAGGCCAGCAGACGAAAACGGCGGTTGCCGATGATGGTCCCGTAACCGCGCGCCAATACGCGCACATCCAGCGGCAGGCGTTTTTCCGCTGGGTGACTTTCCGGCAGTACCATCGCGCTGACGATCAGCAATGCGAGCGCGAACGCGGTCAGGAACCAGAAGATGGCCTGCCAGTCGCGCCATCCCAGGATCCAGCCGCCGACGATGGGCGCCAGCGCCGGCGCGATGCCGAAGATCATCGAGATATGGCTCATCAGGCGCTGGGCGTCGTCGCCCTCGAGCGCATCGCGCACGATGGCGCGGCCGACGATCAGGCCGACACCCGCGGACAGGCCCTGCACGACACGGAAGAACAGCATCTGCGGCATGCTCGTCGCCAGCGCGCAGCCGACCGAGGACAGCGCGAAAACAGCGAGGCCTGCCAGGATCACCGGTTTGCGGCCGAGCGCATCGGAAAGCGGGCCGTGGAACAGCGACATCGCGGCATAACCGAGCAGGTAGAAGCTGATCGTCTGCTGCATCGCCACCTTGTCCACGCCGAGCTCCGCCTGCATCACCGCGAACGCGGGGAAGACGGTATCGATGGAGAACGGGCCGAGCATGGCCAGCGCGCCGAGGATCAGGGCCAGGCGCGCCCGGGAAACGCCGAGGTGGGAAATCATGCGCATATTCTAGCAATGCGCCGCCGCGGGCACTTGAGCTGCGCATAAACCGCCCCATACTTGCAGCGATGAGCGCCCCCGCCCCGGAACTTTCCCTGGATCGCCCGACCGGCGAACGCCCGACTTCGCAGGTGCTCTCGCGCCTGCTGCCTTTCCTCAAGCCGTATTGGCTGCGCATCGCGCTGGCCATGACCTGCCTGCTGACGGCCAAACTCGCCGGCCTCGCCGTGCCGATGGTGCTGAAGCGGCTGATCGACACGCTCGGCATCGACCCGACGCCGGCCCTGATCCCGGTCGCGCTGCTGCTGGCCTACGGCGCCGCGCGCCTGTCCGAGCGCGTGTTCACCGAGATGCGGCAGATCGTCTTCGCGCGGGTGATGGCGCGCAGCTCGCGCATGGTGATGCTGTCGGTGTTCCGCCATCTGCACGCGCTTTCGCTGCGCTTCCATCTCAACCGCCGCACCGGCGGCGTGACGCGCGATGTCGAACGTGGCGGCAGCGCCATTTCCGACCTGTTGGACTGGACCCTGTACACGATCGTTCCGACGATCATCGAGGTGGTGCTGGTGACGGTCGTGCTGGTGCTGCTGTACGACATCTGGTTCGCCGTCATCACGCTGTTCGTGCTGGTCGCCTATATCGCCTGGACGGTGGCGGTGACCGAATGGCGCACGAAGTTCTATCGCGCCGCGGTCGAGGCCGATACCAAGGCCAGCGCCAGCGCGGTCGATTCGCTGCTCAATTACGAGACGGTCAAGTACTTCAACAACGAGGCCCACGAAGCCGAGCGCTACGACCAGAGCCTGCGGCGCATGGAAGAAGCGAACATCAAGAGCTACAAGACGCTGGCGGTGCTGAACGTCGGCCAGGCCGCGGTGATCGCCGTCGGCGTCACCGCGCTGATGTGGAAGGCGGCGCATGGCGTGGTGATCGGCAAGCTCAGCGTCGGCGACCTCGTGCTGGTGAACGCCTACCTGCTGCAGATGGCAATGCCGCTGAACTACCTCGGCATGATGTACCGCGAGGTCAAGCAGGCGCTGACGAACATCGAACGCCTGTGGGGTCTGCTCGAGGAGAAGCAGGAAGTTCGCGACCAGGGCGGAGCGGCCGTGCTGAAGACCACGCGACCGCGACTGACGTTCGAGAACGTGCGTTTCTCCTACGACAGCCGCCGCGAAATCCTGCACGGCATCGACCTGGAAGTGCCGCCGGGCCACACCGTGGCGGTGGTCGGCCATTCCGGCAGCGGCAAGTCCACGCTGGCGCGCCTTCTCTACCGCTTCTACGACGTGGACAGCGGCCATATCCGCATCGACGGGCAGGACCTGCGCGAACTGACGCAGGACTCGGTGCGCGGCGC
>CAYWHO010000181.1:0-2246 GCA_964458195.1 uncultured Arenimonas sp. | reverse complement strand
CTCGAGCGCATCGCCATCGGCCGCACGACCCTGGTGATCGCGCACCGGCTATCGACCGTGATGGACGCCGACCAGATCCTGGTGATGGATGCCGGCTTGATCATCGAGCGCGGCACGCACGCCGAACTGGTCGCGCGCGGCGGCCACTACGCGGCCATGTGGCAGTTGCAGCAGCAGGCCGCCGAACAAACGGAAGCCGCGACCTGAGCGGCCGCGGCCCGCGCCTCAGAAATACATCGGCAGACCCAGCGTACCGGCGGCGAACCAATACAGGCCGCCGAGCACGACGATCCAGAGGATCAGTTTGATGACGAAACCCGCCACCTTGATGGCGAGGTAGATGCCGATCAAGGCGAGGACGATACCGATCCAGCTCATGCGCGACTCGAATGGGGGCTGCGTCGATTGTAGCGGCAGCGAGGCCCGCCCGAGCCTGAATCGCAGCCGTTGTGCTAGCGTTCGTTCGGAAGCGAATCTCCGAGGCCACGATGCGCCCTCTCCTGATCGTCGTGCTCTTGCTGGCCTGCGCTGCGGTCGCGGGCGCGGCGTCCGCACAGAACGATCCGGGATGGCGCCCGCCGCCCCCGGGCGCTCCGCCGCCGGGTTCGCCACGTCCGCCGCCACCACCGCCGGGCTCGCCGCGGCCGCCACCGCCACCGCTTGAGGAGCCACCACCGCCGCCTATGGCGGTCGAACCGGCGGTCGCTCCGGTCGCTCCTTCCCCTGACGCACCGCAAGCGGATGAAGCAAGCGAGCACGCGTCAGCCGAGACATCGGAAGCCTTGCTCGATGCGCGCCAGAGCGGCGATGCGCGCACGATCGGTCGCGAACTGATCCGCATCGGCCAGGCCCGTCTGGAACAGGGCGAACCTCGCCTCGCGCTCGCACCCTTGCAGGAAGCGATCGAACAGGCGAACGGCGCGGCCGACGACCCAATGGGACGCGAGGCAGCGCTGTTGCTGGCGCAGGCGCATGAGAGCCTCGGCGATTCGACCGCCGCCGCCAGCTGGGCGGCACTGGCCGAGAGCTATCGTCAACGGATCGCCCAGGCTTCCGCCGCCACGGCGATGCCTGAAGCGAACGGCGCCACCGATCCAGCGACCGACACCCAGCCGTCGCCATCCGCCGGCGAAGCGGCCGCCACCCCGTCTTCGACTTATCGCTACGTTGGCCTGCTGGCGGCGGCCTGTGCGCTGCTGCTGCTCGCGTGGTGGCATAGCCGCCGCCGCGCCGCCGCCTTGAGCGACGAGGCTGTCGCCCTGTCGCGTCAGCAGCGCCAACTGCGCAGCGCGCACCACCAGCTCAAGCAACAAAGCGAAGCGCTGCGGCAGATGGCGGTGCAGGATGCCCTCACCGGCACGATGAATCGCCAGTCCTTCGCCGCTGCCTTGCAGGACCTGCTCCGGCACGCCGAGGCGCAGCGCAAGGCGGTGGCGCTGTTCGTCTTCGACCTCGACCATTTCAAGGCCATCAACGACCGGCACGGGCATCTCGCCGGCGACAGCGCCCTGAAGACCCTGGTGGGCATCGTGCGCGAGAATCTCGACAGCGCCGATCTGTTCGGCCGTTTCGGCGGCGACGAGTTCCTCATCGCGCATGCGGCCGAGGACAGCGCGCACTCGCTGGCGCTGGCCGAGCGCATCCGTGCGGCGGTGGTGTCGCGATCGACCGCCGCCGGTCCCGGGCGACCGCCGCTCACCGTCAGCATCGGCATCGCCCACGCGACTCCGAACAGCGGTTACGGGATGGAGGATCTGTTCCATCGCGCCGACACGGCCCTGTACGCGGCCAAGCGCGCCGGGCGCAACCGCGCCATGATCGAGGACGCCACCCATCCCACGCCCCCCGAGCACCAACCGGCGCTGCGCAACCTCATTTAGCGAGCGCCGGAGAGGTCGGGTCAGGAGCGCCAGGCAATTCCTGCGGAATCCGCGCTTCGCCAGGCGGCCGCGGCCGGTCCGGCTCGCGTAAAATGGCCTCTTTCCGCTGCAAGAACCGCCATGCCTGACGCCCCTCGCCCCACCTTCCACGGTTTCGAACAGATTCCGCTGCGCGAGTACGCCGAACGCGCCTACCTCGATTACTCGATGTACGTCGTGCTCGATCGTGCGTTGCCTTTCCTCGGCGACGGGCTCAAGCCGGTGCAGCGCCGCATCGTTTACGCGATGAGCGAGCTGGGACTGAACGCGACGGCCAAGCCCAAGAAGTCGGCGCGCACGGTCGGCGACGTGATCGGCAAGTTCCAT
>CAYWHO010000180.1:0-4961 GCA_964458195.1 uncultured Arenimonas sp. | reverse complement strand
TCGCCGTTCGCATCCTTCCTGCACAAATCCGGCGGGCCGTACTTGTCCCAGAGTTCGGGCAAATGGAATTCGCGCAGATAGGCCTGGAACTCGGGCAGGGCGCGGATCGCCGCGCCCTCGCGCGTCCAGATCCAGTTCATCGTGTCGATGCCTTCGCCCATCTTGCGCTCGCGCAGCACGTCCAGGCCCAGCTTCGGTTCGCCGAGGCGGAACAGGTACAAGGGCGTCGTCGGCAACGCCCGCTTTTCGCCGAGCCGGACCAGCGTGGCCTGCAGCGCCTGCACGCCCGCCTGCTTGGCGGCGGCGTCGCCGAAAATGCCCGCATGCACGGCGAGCAACTCCTCGCGCGTCATGTTGAAATCCAGCCCCATGCTTCCGGCCACCCACAGGCGCGCGGAAGCTTCGGCATCGCCGTGCTTCATTGCGATCTCGGACAGGGCGTTCGCGGTGTTCGCCAAGCCCAGGTCGTAGGCACGCTGCAACAGCGGCTCCGCGCGCGCGGTGTCGCCATCCTGCAGGTACAGCATGCCGCGCCAACGCAGGGCATTGGGCAACATCGGGTCGAGCGCCAGCGCGCGCTCGATCTGCGCCGTGCCCTGGCGGCGATAGCCGACGGTCAGCAGGTTGAGCCCGTTCCAGAAGCACGCGTTCGGGTCGTCCGGGTCGATTCGCATGGCTTGCTCGAAGGCATCGCGCGCTTCGACCTGCGTTTCGCGGAACTTGCTCAGCGACGCGCCGCGCGCGGCCCAGGCCTCGGCCATGTCGGCATCGAGCGCCAGCGCCTGCGCCGCGTAGCGCATGCTTTCGGCGTGCGTCTGCCGCGGGTCCACGTCGGTATAGGACGAGAGCACCACGTGCAGCGAAGCCAGCCGGGCGAAGGCGCGGGCGTATTTCGGGTCGAGTTGCACCGCGTGCTGCAGGGCGGCGATGGCATCGAGGAAACGGGTGCGGTCGCGCCGGTTGAAGATCGACGTGGCCTGCAGGTACAGCGAATAGGCCTCGGGGTTCGTGGTACCCGCATCGACCAGCCGCGCCTGTTGGCCGGCATTGAGCGCCACCTGCAAGGCGCTGGCGACCTGTTGCGCGATGCTTTCCTGCAGCGCGAACACGTCGGCATCGGTGCCGTCGAACGTGTCCGACCACAGATGAAAACCATCGCCGACCCGGATCAACTGCGCGGTGATGCGAAGCCGGTTTCCCTGCTTGCGCACCGAACCTTCCAGCACATGTGCCACGCCCAGCGTCTTGCCGATCGCCGCGAGCGATTCGTTACGGCCCTTGAAATAGAACGAGGCTGTGCGCCCGGCCACCTTCAGGTCCTTCACGTTCGCCAGCGCATTGAGGATTTCCTCGGATACGCCGTCGGAGAAATATTCGTTGTCCTTGTCCGCGCTCATGTTGGCGAAGGCCAGCACCGCGATGGACTTGTCGCTGGCCGGGGAGTTGTCGGCGGCGCGGGCGGCCTGCACCGTCTTCGCGGCATCGGCCACCAGCGCGGCCTCGCGCTTGGGCGCCAGCACGAACTTGTCGAACGCGAAAAAACCGAGGGCCAACGCAAGCGCCAGGATGATCATCCGATCCATGCGCCGCCCTGTCTGCGGGGCAATGGACTGTTCCGGCGCCACCTCGGAATCCCGCTTCAAACCTTCCGGCGTCAACTCGAATACCCAGGCGAACACCAGTGCGGCGAAGAACCCGATCGCCAGCACGACGACCACGGCCTTCATCACCCAGGCGGGCGCCTCGAACACCGGCAACAAGGTGGCCGCGACCTGCGTGATCAACCACGCACCGACCAGGTACAGCCCGGCCATGCGAATGACGTTGCGGCGTTTGAGCTCGCTCAGGAACCCCAATCGAGTGTCTCCCCCGGCACCCAAACCCTAGAGTAAACGAACCGCCCCCGCCCCGTAGCCCGGGTTGAGGCCGAAGGCCGAAAGCCGGGACCGCGAAGGCGTTTCGCCATTGCCGTAGCCCGGGTTGAGACCGTAGCCCGGGTTGAGCGCCGCAGGCGCGAAGCCCGGGATCGCATGACGCATCGGCATTTTCAATCGCCCCTCACCCCAACCCTCTCCCCGCTCATGCGGGGAGAGGGGGCATGGAAGCGCGCATGACGCATCGGCGTTTCGCGTAGCCCGGGTTGAGCGCCGCAGGCGCGAAGCTCGGGACCGCGAGATCTTCCAAAGGCCGATACCCGGGATGCATTTGCGGCGCATCGGCGGCCTCGGGTATCGGCCCGATGGACCTCAACCCGGGCTACGTGTTCGATGCGCACCCCAGTGAAAACGGGCGTCTTCCGGCGCCCGGTCGAGTTGCCTTCTAGATTGCAGCGAAGGCCGGCCAGAGCTGGTTCTCACCGTCAAGCCTCAAGAGCCCTCCATCCAGCAGCTTCTTCAAGTCTCGTTGACGCGTCTTGTCTGTCTTTCTCGAATACAGCGCCCGATAAATCGGATCGGCCCTCAGTGCAGCAATCGGAAGCGGTCGACCGTGTTCCATTACGCGGCGCACGATTGCGTACTGCCGTGTATTGATCGACCGGTCGTCGCGGCGTCCTTGCAGCACGGCCTCGAAGAGTAGTTGCTGCACCAGGAAATTGACCCTGCCATGCAGCCGCCGGATGACTTCACGAAGACCCTGCAGATGGAAACTGACGAATTCCTGGTTGGGGTTCGCATCGCCGCGGACAGCCGCCCTTCGACAAGCGTTGAAAAGCGCGAAGTAGCGGTGAATCTGCTCCTGGTAGAACTTTGCCAGCGCAAAGGGGGCGTACCGAAACCCTGCGCGACGGAGCAGGGTTGCCTCCAGCACTCGGCCGACGCGGCCGTTACCGTCCCAAAAAGGATGAATCAACTCGAAGTAGAGATGGACGAGAGGGGCGCGAATCAAGGCGGGCACCTCCTCCGCCTCCAGTTGCGCGTGCCAGCGCACCAACGCATCCATCAGCAAGTCGATATCGCCACGAAACTGCGGCGGCTTGTACTGGCCGCCATGCGCAGCGTCACCCACCACCGTCGGCCTTTCCTTGGTGTTGTCGCGGAACAGTCCCGGACGATTGTCCGGGTGCGCAAGATCGCGGCAGATTTCGGAGTGGACGGCTTTCACGTATTCGACGGAAAACTGCCAGGCGGGATCCTCCGAGGAGCGCACCGCCAGTTCGTAAGCTGACCTGATGTTGCGGACTCGCACGTCTTGCTCGGCCTGAACCCGTTTTGGATCGAGATCGAGAGCGCGGCCGGTTTCTTCTTCCGTCAGATCGGCGCCCTCGATCGTGTTGGTTCCGTAGACCGATTGGACCAGGACCTCCCGGGTCAGCTGGTTGGCGACTTGTGCCAGGGGCGAGGCATTGAACATCTCCCAGGCATCTTCGACTCGAACCTTCTCGAGCATCAGCGCGTCGAGCGCCACCCCTCCCTGGAAGGTGAACGGTCCGAATCGTTGGGTCTCGACGCGTAGGATGGGGATCGCCATGAGTCAGATTATGTCGCTATAAATGTCGCTAATCAAATTGTTTATTTATCAAATATATCAATACTTTAAATGAGTTGACCGGCAGAAAAGTCCAAAAAAATGTCTTGCCTCCAGGCCGGACTGGGGCGACGGCAAAGAAAAGCCCGCTACGCTCAACCCGGGCGACGTGCCGAAAACTCTCTCCCCGTGCGAACGGGGAGAGGGTTGGGGTGAGGGGCGCCAGCACCATTGCCGATGCATCGCATTCCACAAACTCCCTCTCCCCGTGCGAACGGGGAGAGGGTTGGGGTGAGGGGCGCAGGCACCATTGCCGATGCATCGCATTCCGCAAACTCCCTCTCCCCGTGCGAACGGGGAGAGGGTTGGGGTGAGGGGCGCCAGCACCATTGCCGATGCATCGCATTCCACAAACTCCCTCTCCCCGTGCGAACGGGGAGAGGGTTGGGGTGAGGGGCGCAGGCACCATTGCCGATGCATCGCATTCCTTCCCAGGTTTCGGCCCGATGGGCCTCAACCCGGGCTAGACGATTACGCGGGGAAAAATCATCAAGCCTGAGCCCTTCCAACGCCGCGCGAGCCACCACGCCAACAGCGGCGTCAGCAGCGCCAGCATCGAAAACTCAATGATCTGGGCTCTACCCACGAATACGCTGTGCTCGCTAGCCAGATAGGCGCGCAATGACCAGCCCGTCGTCAGCATCGGAACCAGGACGCCGACCAGTAGCGCCCAGCGGCCGTAAATCCGGGCGATCGGGAAGGCCGCCAAGCTTGCCAGCAACGCAGGCCCCAGGAAGGCGGCGCACATCAGGCCGATGCGATCGCCGGTGCGCGTCGTCGGCAAGAAGCCGATCGCATGCATCGTCGGTTGCCAGAAGTCATGGATGAGAAACAGGCCGATAGCGAATATCGGCAGCAGCAATAGTTTCAGCGCCCTCGGGTCGACAAGCTCTCCCATGGTGTCGTCCTTGCGCGATTGCGTAAGGACGAGTTGCGAGTCTTGTATCCAGAGATAGGCGCCCCTGGCGAGCGCAGGGACCAGGAGCGCGAACAGCAGGGGCGTCGTCATCATGACAGCGGCGCCGATTGGATCGCCGTCGTCGATCCAATACGTCTTGATGTAGAACCACGAGATAGTCAGGACGAGTGCCAGGCACGCCAGTGCCCAGTGCTTTTCGAACATGCGTGCAATCGGATAGGCGACCAGGCCGGCCGCCAGCAAGGGGCCGCAGACCTTACCTGTACCGACCATCAGAAAGCCGAGCGGATCGCCGCGGTTCGCCAACGCGAAGTGCGCAATGCGCACCTGCAACTCGTAGTCCACACAGAAAGCCGCGCCTGCCAGGAAAGGCAGCACCGCAAGCTTCAGCCAAAGCGGAATGGGTGTCGTCATGCAGCCATCGTACAAAGAAAATGGTCGCCCGCTCCATGTCGGCGCACGACCGCAAACTCCCTCTCCCCGTGCGAACGGGGAGAGGGTTGGGGTGAGGGGTGTC
>CAYWHO010000179.1:0-4992 GCA_964458195.1 uncultured Arenimonas sp. | reverse complement strand
GGCCGCAATCGGCCTTCGCACATTCTCTCGTCGTCGCCCGAACTTTTCCCGGTTCAGCGTGCGAGAATCCAACCCGGCAGGAATGTTTTCGGATCGAGGTCCTGGTCCAGCAGTTTCGTCTGGTACTTGCGCAGGCGTCCGGCCGCGAAGGCGTCCATGGTTTCGCTGCAGCCGCCGACGAACTCGCCGTCCACGAAGACCTGCGGGATGGTGATGCTGCCGGTCATATCGCGCAGACGCGAGCGGATCTGGCCGCCGCGGTCCTCGCGCTGGTAGGTCGTCGAATCGAGATCGATGGCGCGATAAGCGATGCCGCTCGCGGCAAAGAGTTTGCGCAAGGCCCAGCAGAATTCGCACCATTCCAGCGCGAACAGCACGACCGGCTGCTCGGCGTCGCGCACGACCCGTTCGACGAAATCGAGGATCTCCGGCGAAGGCGCCGGCCAGGCCGGTGCGGGTGCCGGTTTCGGCGCGGACGTCGCGACCGAAGGCGCAGGCGGCGGCGCATCGAAACGCGCGCCCGGCGTGGAGCGCGAGATCGCCCATTCCGCTTTGTCCATGTCGGCGCCGATGCCGTCGAACAGCGGCGTGCTCAGATAACGCTCGCCGGTGTCGGGCAGCATCGCGAGGATGTTCGTGCCCGCCGGGGATTCCTGCGCCAGTTGCAGGGCGCCCGCCACGGTCGCGCCGCCGGAAATGCCGCAAAAGATGCCCTCGCGCTGCGCCAACTCGCGCGCCAGCCGCATCGCATCGGCGCCGTTGATGCCGAGTACGCGATCGACGAAGGGCAGCGCGTCTTCGGTCAGTGTCGGGATGAAGTCCGGCGACCAGCCTTGCATCACATGCGGACGCGCCATCGGATGGCTCTCGGCGGGGCGGCCGTCATCGCCGCGTTTTTGCCCGATGCCGCTGCCGAGCACGGGCGAGTTGTCGGGTTCGCAGACGACGATGCGCGTCTGCGGCGACTGCTCTTTCAGCACGCGCGCCACGCCTTTCAAGGTGCCGCCGGTGCCGGCGCCGGTGACGAAGGCGTCGAGCGGCAGATCGGCGAAGGCGGCCAGAATTTCCGGTGCGGTCGTACGCGAATGCATGTCGGCGTTCGCCTCGTTGTCGAATTGGCGGCACAGGAACCAACCGTGTTCGGCGGCCAGTTCTTCCGCTTTGCGCACCATGCCGGTACCGCGCAGCGCCGCCGGCGTCAGGATGACCTTCGCGCCGAGGAAGCGCATCAGCCGCCGCCGTTCGATGCTGAAGTTCTCCGCCATCACCACGACGAGCGGATAGCCTTTGGCCGCGCAGACCATCGCCAGGCCGATGCCGGTGTTGCCGCTGGTGGCCTCGATGACGGTCTGTCCCGGTTTGAGCGTGCCACGCTGTTCCGCGTCTTCGATGATGCCGAGCGCGAGCCGATCCTTCACCGAGCCCATCGGATTGAAGGCTTCGATCTTGACGAAGACGTTCCTGCCTTCCGGCGACAGCCGGTTCAGGCGGACCACCGGCGTTTGGCCGACGGTGGCGAGGATGTCGTCGTATCGGGTCTGGGCTTTCATGTCCTTCTCCACATCGGGCGGGCCCCGGCGGCGATTAGCCGGCGCCGGCCCCCGGAAGTACGCAAGCCTGTGGCAACATCGGCCACGCAGGCGGGCTACCGCCGACTTTACCGGGAGAACGCCGATGTCGCTGCTCGCCCTCATGCTCGCCGCATCCACCGCCACCGCGCCCGCCACCCTGCGCGTGGATCTGCAGCATAGCGGCACGACCGAGCGCGAGGCCTGGGCCCTGGAGCGGGTGGTGGTCGAACCCTTGCCCTGGCCCGGCAATCCCGCGAAACCGTTCGACGACAGCAATCGCGGCATCAACCGTTTCGACATCGTCGATGCGGCGACCGGCACGCTCCTGTATTCGCGCGGTTACAGCACCGTGTTCGGCGAATGGCGCACGACCGACGAGGCGGCCACGCTCGCCCGCAGTTTCCAGGAATCGCTGCGCTTCCCGATGCCGGCGGCGCCGGTCGAGCTGCGTGTCTTCGGTCGCGACGCGAACAACGCCTTCGTGCAGCAATGGTCGGCGAAGATCGATCCGAACGCGCTCGATGTCGAGCGTGCGAACTGGCCGGCACCGGCCGAGCCCCTGCGCGTGCACTACAGCGGCGATCCATCCACGAAGGTGGACCTGCTGATCCTGGGCGAGGGCTATTCGAAGGAGGAACTGCCGAAATTCGAGGCGCAGGCGCGGCGCATGGCCGAACATCTGTTCACCGTGTCGCCGTTCAAGGAGCGTGCGAACGATTTCAACGTCTGGGCCCTGACCGTACCGGTGCCGGTATCGGGCGTGAGCCGGCCGTCGACCGGCGTGCATCGCGCCGGCGCGGTCGGTCTTCGCTACGACATCTTCGGCAGCGAGCGTTACGCGTTGACGCTGGACAACCGTCGTTTCCGCGATCTCGCCCAGTACGCGCCTTACGAGTTCGTCGAAATCCTGTTCAACGGCCAGACTTACGGCGGTGGCGGCATCTTCGGCCAGTTCAGCACGGCGGCCGCCGACAACGACTGGATCGACTATCTGTTCGTGCACGAGTTCGGCCATCATTTCGCCGGCCTCGCCGACGAGTACTACACCTCGCCGTCGGTGTACGCGCCGGCGAGCGGGCAGAAGGTCGAACCCTGGGAACCGAACGTGACGGCCTTGCACGATCCGGCGGCGTTGAAATGGAAATCGCGCGCAACGCCGGGCGTCGCCCTGCCGACGCCCTGGCCGAAAGCGGAGTTCGAAACCTTCGAGCGCGACATCCAGGCGCGGCGTGCGAAGCTGCGCGCCGACAAGCGGCCGGAAGCGGAAATGACCGCCCTGTTCAAGGAAGAGATGGGGCTGGAAATGGCGCTGTTCGACCGCTCGCCGGTGCGCAATGCCGTCGGCGCCTTCGAGGGCGCCAACTACGAAGCGACCGGTTACTACCGCCCGCAATTGCAGTGCCTGATGTTCGATCGCAGCGACGCGTTCTGCCAGGTCTGCAGCGATGCGATCGAAGGCATCATCGATCTTTACAGCAGGTAGTGATGGTGGGTTAGCAGGTTGTTTTAGGTTTTCAGTTTTCAGTTTTCAGTTTTCAGTTTTCAGTTTTCAGTTTTCAGTTTTCAGTTTTAGGTGTTTGGTGTTGAGGCTCAGCGCGAACTGCCCATCATTCGCGGTCGTTCAGTTGCCTGGAGATCTAGGCGAAGGCATAGCGTCACCCGGTCGGCGTGCGGAATGGACGTCGCTGAACAGCTGTAGCGTCGGCTCTAGCCCACCCTACAGCCCGGCCTGAGTGTCCACGCGCGTCGAGGACTGCGCAAAGGCGTAACGCCAGCCCGTCGCGGTCCGCAGGTACACGTCGCTGAACAACACCTTGTAATCGAAACGGCCTTCGGCGTTTTCGCCCTTGCACCAGAGCGCCGCGCTGATCACGGCGGTATCGGCATCGAGCAGGCGCACCGTGCGCTCGCAGCTTTCCTGTCGCTCGTAGCGGCAGACCTGTTCGCGCGCTTCACGCAGCAGCTCCTGCTTGTCGATCACGACGCCGCGACCGGTGACAAGGATGAAGCCATCGGCGAGCAGGCGATCCATCGTCGGCGCATCGTTCTCCTTGACCGCGAGCTGGTACTCGTCGTCCAGCGCATGCAGCAGGGCGATTTCGGCGTCGGCGCCGGAGAGCAGGGAGGCGTGGGCGGAAAGGGCGGCATTCATGGGCGGGTTGGGGCCGGGCAGCGGTGCGATTCACCGGCGCCCAGAATGTGGTTTCCGACACCGCGGTGCTCGCCGTTTTCGGACGCGATCACCCGGAATGCGACGGCCCCAGCGAAAGCAGTTCCTGCACGGCGGTGAAGCGCAATGCCGGGCCACAGGCGGCGAGCGCCTCGGGCGTCGTATAACCCCAGTCCACTGCGCCGAAATGCATGCCGGCCGCGTGCGCGGCTTCGGCATCGGCGGTGGCGTCGCCCACGTAGATGCTTCGCGCGGGCGGGACACCCGTTATGCGTGCGGCGCGTTGCAGGCGACTGCGCTTGCCGAAGATCGATGCGCCGCAATCGACATGGCCGAACAGCGCCAGCAGCGACGGACCCAACACCCGCTCGATGTTGTGCCGGGAATTCGACGTGACCAGGGCCAGGCGCAGCCGGTGGGCCGCCAGTGCGCGCAGCGTTTCTGGGATACCGGCGAACAGCACCACTTCGTCCGTTTCCTGCATGTGCCGGGTGAAATCGCGCGCCACCGCCGGCAGGCGCCAGGCCGGCAGGCCAGAGCGCGCCATCAATTCCCGCGTGGACATCGCCCGCAGGGCCGGCACGTCTTCCGGCGCGACTTTGCGGAAGCCGTGTTTCTGCGCCAGCCGATTGTGCAAGCGCAGGAAGAACGGAAACGAATCGGCCAGGGTGCCGTCAAAATCGAAAATGGCCAGATCGTAGGCGGCGGACGCAGCGTCCCGGGTCGCGTTCATGCGGCAAGCATAACCGCCCACGACACGGCGCGTTCCGCATTCGCCGTGTCGTCGCGTCCTGCGGCGACACGGCGGCGGGGGCGTCCGTGCAACGAACACGCTCCTTCCACCCACCCGCGGGCCGGGGGCTGCCGCGGAACACTCCATGGGAACACTCCGCGGCGCCGAAAACAACGTAAATAGTTCACACCGGGGCGATCCGGGAAATGTGAGTTATGGCAGGTTTGTTGTCGCGCCGGACCTGTTAGATTTGTTGCGGGGGATTGTCCAGTCACGCTGCCTTGCTCGAGTCGCCATGCAGGACGAAAAATCGCGCCTACTGTCGCAGAAGTTGCTGATGAGCCTCGCCGATCGCGGCGATATCCGGCGTTTCCCGCGCGGCAAACAGGTGATCACCGAAGGCGAGGTGGCAGGCGCGCTGTACATCCTGGTCAGCGGCGAACTGAAGGTCTATACGCGCGACGACAGCGGCCGCGAGCTGATCTACAACATCATGCGGCCCGGCGAGTTCTTCGGCG
>CAYWHO010000178.1:0-5026 GCA_964458195.1 uncultured Arenimonas sp. | reverse complement strand
CGGACGTCGAGAGCTCGCACCTCATCGAGGATGCGTTGCCGGTCGGCGCCATGCCCATCAAGCGGGCGTTGAGCGTGTCCTGCATGTAGCCGCGCAGCACGCCGTCTTCGATCAGCACGGTGCACTGCGTCGGCGTGCCTTCGTCGTCGATGTTCAACGAACCGCGGCGCGCGGCCAGGGTGCCGTCGTCGACGATGGTGACGCCGGGCGAGGCCACGCGCTCGCCGATGCGCCCGGAATACACCGAAGTGCCCTTGCGATTGAAATCGCCTTCCAGCCCATGCCCCACCGCTTCGTGCAGCAGCACGCCGGGCCAACCGGGGCCGAGCACGACCGGCATCGTGCCGGCCGGCGCATCGATCGCTTCGAGATTCACCAGCGCCTGGCGCAGGGCTTCGCGCGCGATCGACTCGGGACGCCCGCCGGAAAAAAGCTCCTGGTAAGAATAGCGTCCGCCGCCGCCGGCGTAACCGGATTCGCGCCGTCCGTTCTGCAACACGATCACCTGCACGTTGAAACGCACCAGCGGCCGCACGTCGGCGGCGACGGTGCCATCGCTGCGCGCGACCAGCACGGTGTCGATGGCGCCGGCGAGACTGACGATGACCTGCTGCACGCGCGGGTCGGCGGCGCGCAGCCAGGCATCGATCTCGCGCAGCTTCGCCACCTTGATGTCGGCCGGCATGCCGTCGATCGGATCGTCGCCAGCGTAAAGTTCGCGGCCGGCGACGACGATGCGCTGGCCCGAGGCGACGGTGGAACCTTCGCGACTGATCGCGCGCGCGGCCGCCGCCGATTCGATCAGCGCTTCGCCGCGGATGTCGTCGGAATAGGCGAAGCCGGTCTTCTCGCCGCTGATCGCGCGCACGCCGACGCCTTGTTCGATCGAATGCGCGCCGTCCTTGACGATGCCGTCCTCCACCGTCCAGTTCTCGCGACGACTGTGCTGGAAATACAGGTCGCCGGCGTCGACGCCGGGACCGAGCAGGCGCGAGAAGGCGCGGTCCAGATCGTTGAGATCGAGGCCGGTCGGCGACAGCAGGCGCGATTCGGCGCGGGCAAGCGAAGAGGTCATGGGGGAACTCGCAGGGGCTACAGTGGGCTAGATGCGGGCGCGGCGGGGCGATGGCAAGGCCGCATCAGGGTTCTTCCGCGACCGTGCCCGACTTGGCCGGACCGCGTTCGATCACTTCGATGTCGGGCTTCTGCCAGGGGCCGGTGACCCGGTAAACCACGCGCGTGGTCTGTTTCAACGGCTTCTGCAGCACGGCCTGCGCCACCAGGCCGACCGCCGCACCGGCTGGGCCGCCCGCCAGCATGCCGATCGCCGGCAGGACGCTGCCCGCTTTCGGCAGGACTTCGACCCGCTGGTCGTAGGTCTGGTCGCGCATCCCGGTCGTGCCGCTGACGCGGATCTCGGCGGCCGGGCCGTCCACGCGCAGATTGTCCGTGCGCGCCTTGCCGCCGCTGAAGACGAAATCGCCGCGTGCCGTGTTGAAGGCGAAACCCTTGGAGAAGAAATCGCTGAAATCCAGGCTCAGGCGACGCGGGACCTCGGCGATGCTCATCAAGCCCAGCATTCGGCCCGAGCCGCCGGGTTCGACGTCGAGCAGGCGCCCCTCGCCGATGTCGGCGCGCAAGGTACCGTTCATCGTGGCCAGGCTGAAAGCGCCGGGCGAGCCGGGCCAGCTTCCGGTCAGCGTCGCCCGCGTCTTCCCGCCCTGCACCATGCCGGCGAAGCCGAGCGCATCGAGCATCTGGCCGAGGTTGTTGGCGGAAAAATCCATGCGCATGTTCGAGCGCGTGGCCTCGCCGTCGCGCACCCATTCGCCGGCGACGTTCAGCGACAAGGTCTTGGCGCGGGTTTCGAACTTCTCGATGCGCAGGCCATTGGCGATGGGGCGCGTCACCAGTTCGGTCTGGCCCAGTTGCGCCTGGCCGAAACGCAGGTCCTCGACGTTGAAGCGCAGCGGCGGCAAGGTCGATGGATCGCTCACCTCGACGATGGTCGCCGCGGCGGGTGCCGCCGTCGTGTCGGGGGCACGCGCGGCCTCGGCTTGCGCGCTGACCGACTGCGCCGCCAGATGCAGTTTCGCGAATCGGCCCTGTACGCCGTCGGCCAACTGCGAAGGCAGGTTCACCGTGCCTTCGATGCCGATACCTTCCAGACGGATTTCCGAAGCATTGCCCGCCCGGCGCAACAACAGGTGGGTATCGGGAAAGCCACGATCGATCAACTGCAATTGCGCCGCCCGCACGTCGATATCGTTGAGCAGCGATCCCCCTTCGCCCTGTGTCGAAAACGCGATCCAGCCGGTGCTGTCGAGCACGGTCACGTTGCCGCGCACCGACAGTCCGCGCGCCGGCATCGCCGCCGGTTCGCCGCCACCGAACTGCACGCTGCCGGTGAAAGGTTTGCCCTCGCGGATCATGCCGCGAAGACGCATGGTGTCGCCGAGTCGCAGTTGCAGCGTGCCTTCCTCCAACGGCAGGCTGGTCTGCAGCTCCAGCCGCCACGTCCGGTCCGCAGCCTTGTCCAGCGGCGCCGGCAAGGCCATCGCCACGCCCTGAAGATCGCTGCGCACGTCCAGTCGCGACGCCGGCGTTTTCCCGTTCGCATCGGCGACCGGCACGCTGACGCCGATGTTCCAATCGGTTTCGCCGCTCATGCGCGGCCGCAACCAGTCCATGCCTTCGTAGCGTTGCAGCAAGGTCTGCGCGGAAAAGCGCCCGCTCAGCTCGGCGCGCGCCGCCAGCGCCGGATCGTCCGCGTGTGCGCCGACGCGAAGATTGAATACGCCGGGCTGGTCGTCGAGACGCACCGCGAGATTCTCGGTCGCGAATCCGTCCTGATCGAAACGGGTGCGCCCGGAGACGCCGGTGAAACGCAGATTCCAGCGCACGTCCGCCAGCACCGCATCGGCGAGGTCGAGCGTGCCTGCGATCCGGTCGTCGTGGGCGCCATGCTGCAAGGGCAGGCTGAGATCGAGTGCGACATCGGCCTTGCCGCTGACGCTCGCTGCCTTCAGGTGCTCGCCGTAGCGGCGGTTGAGCGGACTGGCGATCATCAGCTTGCGCAGGTCCTCGGCCTTGCCGTCGGCGACGATATGCAGGTCGAGCGGCGCATGACCGAAGTCTTCGATACCGCCCGTGAGTTCGCGCACATGCGTGCCGAGCAATTCGCCTTTCCCGGCCGTCACCGAGAATCCGGGACCGTCGAAAACCACGTCCAGATCCAGCTGCCTGCCTTCCGGCCAGTCCTTCTGGAACTTCAGGGTGGCATCCCGGATCTGCGCCCGCGCATCGAAGGCGCCGCCCTTGTTGCGGAAAGGCCAGTCGTCGAGGTCGCCGCCGATGGCGATGCGCCCGCCGATCACCTCGCCCTGGACCAGCGCCAGATCGAGCCAGTCCACCGCCGGTTTAGGCATCTTGCCGCGCAACCAGAACTTCTTGGCGACATCGAAATCCGCTGGCGCAAGATCGGCGGCGAGATCGAGCGTGGGCTTGCTGCCGTCGGCCTGCAAGGCGATCTCGAAGCGCGCACGCGCATCGTAGCCTTCGCCATCGATGCCGAAACCGGTGGCGCCGAATACCCAATCCTGGTCGCGCCGCCATAGGCCCAGCGTACCGCTCAGGCGCACGTCGAGCGCGTCGCGGAACTCGGCCGGCCATTCGAATCGTACCGGCGTGGGCTCCACTCGCATCACGCCGCCGTCCTGATCGAACCTGATGCGGCCCGACAAACCGGAAAAGCCGGGTCGTGTGCCGGCGGCCTGCAAGCTCAGCGATTCGACGCGCAGGCTGCCGCGCAGGCGCCCGCCGACGCCACGACTCATCTGCACATCGTGCAATACTGCGCTCGGCTGCGAACGCGCGAGGAAACCGCGCAGCCCTGCCGGCAGCTCCCGAGTCAGCGACAGGAGCGACGCCAATGGCTGCAGGTCGAGCGAATCGGCGCGCGCCGCAAACGAACGACCGCCGCGCACCTGCAATCCGTCCAGCCGCGCCTTGCGCCCGGCCTGGCGCACTTCGAACTCGCGCACGCCGAGCTGCCATTGACCTTGTTCGGATTGCCATCGCGCCAGCGCGCGCAGGTGTTCGAACTGCGCGCGGGCGTAGTCGGACTTGCCCTCGCCCATCGGGATGCGGTCGGCCGATCGCCAGGACGCTTCGTCGATATCGGCATCGACGACGATTTCGTCGATGCGTTGCTGGTCCAGGCGCAACCAGACATCGGCCTCGGCCTTGCCGTCCAGCGGCACGAGACCGAGACTGGCGAAGGCCGAGGACCAATGCAGCAGTTCGATGTCGCGGCCGCCGACCCAGAGCCGACCGGAGCGGCGTTCGCGGTCCATGTCGAGCACGGCGGTGACCGGTGGGCTGTCCAGATTGGCCCAGACGCTGGCGCCGACGCGAATGCGATCTTCGTAGACGCGCACGCGCACGTCGGAGCGCGGCATGCGCACGTCGACGTGGTTGCGCAGCGAGCGCACGCTGAGCTGCGCCTTTTCGATCTGCAGCTCGCCGAACCCCTCGAGGCGCTCGAGCGGATCGCCGGCCTGCTTGTCCTGGCCCGGCAAGCCGATCGCGTGCCAGCGTCCGTCGGCTTCCTGCTGCAGGGTAAGGGCCAGTTCGCGTATCTTGAGTTCGGTCAGCGGCCGATTGGGGAACAGGCCCGAATACACCGCGACCTGCAATTGCGCGCGACCGATGTCGAGCACGTTGTCGCCTTCGCCGACGCGCAGGTCGCTGAGCGTGAACAAGGGGCCGCGGCGAGTCCATACCGCCTTGGCGCCGGAGAAGCTCACCGGCTCACCGACGCGTTCGCTCAACCAGCGGGCGACCTGCTCCGGATGCTGCTCGACCAACGGCAGCAACTGGTTCACCACGCCCACGATCGTCGCCAGCAGGATCAGCAGCACCAGCGAGCCGTAGCCCAGCCATCGGCGCGAGTGCCGCAGGTGGCGGCGCAGGGCGGCTTTCATCGGCGGGAGGAACCCGCCATCAGAGCAGCACCACGTCGTAC
>CAYWHO010000177.1:0-5092 GCA_964458195.1 uncultured Arenimonas sp. | reverse complement strand
CCGAAAACCGAAAACCGAAAACCGAAAACCGAAAACCGAAAACCGAAAACCGAAAACCCTATTCCATCTTCAACCGCACCACCTCGCCATACCCGAGTTCGCGCACGCCGGCTTCGACCTTCTTCAGGTCGCCGATGACGATCCAGGTCAGTTCGTCGGGTTTCACGACTTTCGCCGCGGCGGCGTTCAGCGCCTCCGGCGACAGCGCTTTCAGATTCGCGGTGTAGTCGTAGTAGTATTCCGGTGCGCGGCCGGTGTTGACGATATCGGTGGCGGCGGCGACGAGCGAATCGATCGTCTCGAAACGGCCGGCCAGGCGCGAGGATTGGCTGCGCATGATCGACTCGTATTCCTCGCCCGCGAGCGGACGCGCGCCGGCGACTCCGCGGATCTCCTTCAGCACTTCGATCATGGATTCCTTCGTCTTGTCGGTCTGCACCGGCGCGGTCACGACGAAGCTGCGCGGGCCGCGTACGCTGCTCAGGCCGCCGGAGGTTCCGTAAGACCAGTGCTTGTCCAGGCGCAGGTTGCGGTTCATGCGCGAGGTCGCCATGCCGCCGAAGTTGCGCATCACCGTTTCCAGCGCCAGATCGTCCGGCGTGCCCGAAGCCGGCGCCAGGTGGGCGGCGACGATGACCGACTGCGGCGCGCCGGGCTTGTCGATGAGATAGACCTTGCCGCGTCCCGGCGACTGCGCCGCGGTCAGCGTTTTCGCCGGAGCGGTACCGGCGGCCCAGCCGCCGAAGCTGCGTTCGAGTTCCGGCATGAGATGCGCCATCGTGACATCGCCGGCGACGATCAGCGTCGCACTACCGGGTTTGAACCAACTGGAATGCCACGCCACCAGCGATTGCCGCGACAACGACTGCACGACGGACTCGCGTCCCAATCCACCGCCGGGTGCGGCATAGGCATGCCCCGGGCCATACAGCAGGCCGGGCAACATGCGCTGCGACGCGCCGGTCGGATTGGCCTTCTGCTGGCCGATGGCGGCGAGTTGTTGCTTGCGCTGGATCTCGACCATGTCGGTGGGGAAGGCCGGATTGCGTGCCACGTCCGCGAGCAGGTCCAGCGAACCGGACAGGTTCGCGCGCAGCGCGCTCATCGTGACGAAGGAAAGGTCCAGCGAGTTGCCGACGCCCAGTTGCGCGCCGAGCGCATCGCGCTGGTCTGCGAGCTGGAAGGCATCGCGCGTGGTCGTTCCCTTCAGCAGCAGATCGAGGGCGAAGCGCGCCGTACCGGCGGCATCGGCCGGATCGGCGGCGGCACCGGCATCGACCGCAAGCACGGCATTCACCAGCGGCACGCTATGCCGTTCGAGCAGCACGACCTTCAGGCCGTTCGACAAGGTCGCGCGCTGCACCTGCGGGAAGGCGACCTCCGGCGGATCGCCCAACGCCGGCAATTGCTTGCGGTCGAAACTGTCCTTGCCCGAGCTGAATTCCGGATACGGCATCACGCTCATCGTCAGGTGATGCTTGCCCAGCCATTCGCGCGCGGCCGATTGCACCTCGGCGCCGGGAATGGATTCGATGTCCTGCAGGCGGCGCAGGTAAGCGCCCGGATCGCCGAAATACGTCGCGCTTTCGGCCAGCACGTCGGAGCGTCCGCCGAAGCCACCGAGGCGTTCGGTATTGCGGGCGAAATCGGCGAGATAGCCGGTGCGCGCGCGGTCGAGTTCGGCAGCGCCGGGGATGCGCGCCAGTTCGCGCGCGATCACCGCGTCCATCTCGCGCTCGGCCGCGGCGATGTCGGCATCGGGTTTGACGTTGACCATGACGAAGAACATTCCGCCGAGTTCGGAAGCGTCGACGCCGGCGCTGACATTGGTGGCGAGCTTGCCGTCGAACACCAGGGCCCGTTCCAGCGGCGAGCTCTCGCTGCCGGCCAGCACGCTGGCGAACAGCTCCATCGCATGCGTCGTGCGGCTGCCGGCCGGCGGCAAGTGCCAGAGCCTGTAGATGCGCGCCTGCGGCACGCGGTCCTGCATCGTGTCGCGGATGTCGCCGGTCAGTTCCGGTACCCAGGCCTTCAGGCGCGGCAGCGGCGGGCCGGCGGGGATCGGGCCGAAGTACTTCATCGCCAGCGTGCGCGCCTGTTCGGGGGTGATGTCGCCGGCCAGCGACAGCACGGCGTTGTTCGGACCGTAGTAGTTCGCGTACCACTGCTTGATGTCCTCGAGCTTGGCGGCATCGAGGTCTTCCATGCTGCCGATCGTCGACCAGCTGTAAGGATGCGAGGTCGGATACATCAGTTCGGAGACGCGGTCCCAGACGCGCCCATACGGCTGGTTCTCGCCCTGGCGCTTCTCGTTCTGCACGACGCCGCGTTCGCGCTCGAGCATTTCCTGGTTGATGTTGCCGGCGAGGAAACCCATGCGGTCGGCTTCGAGGTAGAGCGTGCGTTCCAGCGCCGAGACCGGCACGTCCTCGAAGAAGTTCGTGCGGTCCGTGTTCGTGGTGCCATTGCGGTTGTTCGCGCCAAGATCGTCCATGGCTTCGCGGAAACCGTGCGGATAGTTCTCGCTGCCGTTGAAGAAGAAATGTTCGAACAGATGGGCGAAGCCGGTGCGACCGCGCTTCTCGTCGCGCGAACCGACGTGGTACCACAGGTTCACCGCCACCAGCGGCACGCTGTGGTCTTCGTGCACGAGCACGGTCAAACCGTTCGGCAGGACGATCTTCTCGTGCTTGATCGCCAGTTGCTGCGCGCTGGGGCCGGTATTCGCCGCCACCGGGCCTTTAGCCGGCGACAGGGCGGGCGCGAGGGCCAGGGCGAGGGCAAGCGTGAGGGTATTGAGGCGCATCGTCCGGCTCCACGGAAGGAAGCGCCGAATCTACGGGAGCGAATGGCCCGAAGGCCAGTGCGGATGGTTGGGGTCAGCCCAACAGGCTGGCGCCTGGCACGAGCCAGAGCGACAGCGAGGCCAGGCCGGTGCCGATCGCGACGGCGGCAAGCACGTCGCTGGGGTAATGCATGCCCAGCACCACGCGCGATACGGCGACGCTGAGCGCGAAGGGCAACAGCAGCCAGGCCATCATCGGGTAGTAGGCGAGCGCGACGAGACTGAAGGACACCGCGTGCAGCGTGTGGCCGGAGGGGAAGCTGAATTCGTCCAGCGGCGCGATCCAGGCCTGGATGCGCACATCGGCGGCGAAGGGGCGCGGTCGCTTCGTCCAGCGCTTGAGTTGGCGATAGAGCAGGGCGGCGATGCCGCCGGTCGCCAGCATGTGTGCCGCTGCGCCGAGGCCGCGCCATTCGTCCACGAAAGCGACCAGGGCCATCAATGCGTACCAGAAGGCGCCGTCGCCGAGACGGCTGATCAAACGGAAATAGGCGCGCACGGCTTGGCGCGCGCCCCAACGGTTCGCCGCCCGGCACCAGGCCTGTTCGCGTTCGCTCAGGCGGGCGGCGACCGTAGTCATGCAGCCTTGCTCGGTTGGGCGGCGAGTCCGGCGAGCAATGATGCGAATTCGCGGGCGACCGATTCGGGGTGCAGGTGCTGCACCGCGTTGCGCGCCGATTCGCCGAGGCGGAACAGCGAGGCCTGCGTGCCGACACGCAAGGTCGCGGCGATGAAGGCGGTCTCGTCGCCGAACGGAACCGCCGCGCCGTGCTCGCCGTCGCGCAGGTGTTCGCGCGTGGCGCCGTAGTCGAAGGCGATCGTGGCCAGGCCCGAGGCCATGGCCTCCAGCGTGACGTTGCCGAAGGTTTCGGACAGGCTCGGGAACAGGAACAGGTCGGCACTGGCGTAGTGCCGCGACAATTCGTCGCCGCGCTGCAGACCGCAGAAGATCGCATCCGGTACCGATGCGCGCAGCTCTTCGCGATGCGGGCCGTCGCCGACGAAGACCAGGCGCGCACGCGGACGTTCGGCCTGCAAGGCGCGGAAGGCGCGCACGGTCAGTTGCAGGTTTTTTTCCGGCGCGAGCCGACCGACGCTGAGCACGGCCAGGTCGTCTTCCGCCAGGCCCCAGTGCGCGCGCAGGCCGGCGTCACGCCATCCAGGATGGAACTGCCGCGTATCCACCGCGCGGCCGAGGCGTTGCACGCGCTGGAATCCCTGCGCCCGGAGTTGTTGCTGCAACTCGTGCGTCGGCACGAGCGTCGCATCGCCGCGATTGTGGAAACGACGCAGCCAGGCGAAAACCCAAGGCGCCAGGAAACCGGCGCCGTAACGGCCGACGTAGTCGTCGAAACGGGTATGGAAGCCGGTCGCGGCGGGAATGCCCAGCCGGCGCGCGCTGCGCAAGGCCGACCAGCCCAGGGGGCCTTCCGTGGCGATATAGACCGCATCGGGTCGTTGCGCGTTCCAGCGCGAGCAAAGGCGACGGCCGGCGGGCAGACCGAAACGCAGACCGGGATAGCGCGGGATCGGCGCACCGTCCACCAGCATCAGGTCCGGATGCGGCGAGGCGCAGTCGGCGCCCTGCTCGGTGCGCACGAGGGCGACGCGATGGCCGAGGCTGCGCAAGCCCTGTTCCAGCGACTGCACGGTGAGGGCGACGCCGTTGATTTCCGGCGGGTAGGTTTCGCTGACCAGCTCGATGTGCAGGGGCTTCGTCATGCCGCGCAGGTTGCCGCAGGCATGTGCCGGCCTTGTGACGCCGGCATGACGCGGCCGTGACAGCCGCTGCGGATCCAGGTCGCGGCTATTCCGGTGCGAGCAGGTTCGCGTCGCGCGCCAGGCGCCAGCGACCCTGCTCGCGACGGAAGATCGACAGGGCATGACCGGAACGCACGAAGGTCTGGTCGGAATCGCCTTTGCGCACTTCCACACGCAGCCGCGCATGCGCGAAAGCCCAGTCTCCCGCCACATGGACTTCCAGTACCTCGCCATGGCTGTCGATGCGCATGGCCATGGCCTGCTGCTGGCGTTGCGCCGCGGCGAACTCGGGTTTGCCGAAGGGGGGCAGGCCGGGCGTCAGGAAAACCACGTCATCGCACATCAATTCGAGCACGGCGTCGTGATCGCCGGCCTTTGTCGCCTGCATCCAGCGGGCGATGAGTTCGCGGATTTCGGTTTCGTCGCGATCCATCGTCTTGCCCTAGGCTTTGTCCCGCGCCGCCCACCATGCCGCCACCGCCACGA
>CAYWHO010000176.1:0-5122 GCA_964458195.1 uncultured Arenimonas sp. | reverse complement strand
GGCCAGGGCATGAACTGCGCGTTCGAGGACTGCCTCGCGCTGGTACGCCACATCGAGCACGCCAGCGACTGGGACGAAGCCTTCGCCGGATTCGCTGCGGAGCGGCGCCCGAATGCCGCCGCCATCCAGGCGATGGCGCTGGAAAACTACATCGAGATGCGCGACCGGGTGGACGATCCGGACTTCCTGCTGCAACGCCAGCTCGAACGCGTGCTGGCCGAGCGCCATCCCGGCCTGTTCGTTCCGCGCTATTCCATGGTCAGTTTCATGCGCGTTCCCTATGCCACGGCCCTGGAACGCGGTCGCATCCAGCGGGCCCTGCTGGCCGAGAGCACGGCGGGTTGTCGCAGCCTTGATGAGATCGATCTCGCGGCCGCCGACGCCCGTGTGCTCGCCCGGCTGACGCCCCTGCGTGACGATGTTTGAGGCGCGGGACTTGGCGGCACCGGGCCGGGGGAGTAGCCTGAACCGTTCCTGACCCTGGAACAGCGCGTGAAACCCGTCCTGCTCGCCGAGGCTTCCCAGACGCGCCGACGCGCCCTGTCGGCCCTGCTGGCACAACACGGATTCGGCGTCACCGCGGTGGCCTCGCTGGGCGAGGCGTTCGCCTACCTGCAACGCATGAACCTCAGCACCGTGAACGTAGAAGCGGTGCTATTGGGCTGGCCGGACTATACCGACGGTTCGGCCGAAGACGTCTTCGGCTTGCTGCACAGCGATCGTTTCGAGCACCTGCCGGTCCTGGTGCTGGCCGATACCAACGACTCGGCGGCGGTCAACTGGCGCATGACGCGTCCGCGCAGCGCCTTGCTGCTGTGGAGCGATTACATGGAAACGGGCGCGGCGCTCGAGCAGCTGCTGCTGCCCACGCCCGCCGCGAACCTCAGCCTCGGCGTCGGCGGGCCCGCCCTGCGCGTGCTGTTCGTCGACGACTCGGCGACCATCCGCGCCGGTTACTCCAAGCTGCTGCAGCGCCAGGGTTACATCGTCGAGATCGCCAGCAGCGTGGCCGAAGGTCTGCAGAAGGCGCAAAAGTATCCGTTCGACATCGCCATCATCGACTACCTGATGCCGGAGCAGAACGGCACGGCCCTGATCTCGGCGCTGCGCAGCAATCCCGATACCTCGCACATCCTCTGCGCGACCATCACCGGCACCTATTCCGATGCCGTCATCCACGAATCGCTGTCCTGCGGTGCGGTGGAATGCCTGTTCAAGAGCGAGGCCAAGGACCTGGTCCTGGCCCGTATCGCCTCGCTGGCGCGCACGATCCACGACGCCAAGGCCATCGACCACGAACGCCGACGGCTGCAGGGCATCCTCTCCTCGGTGGGCGACGGCGTTTACGGCGTCGCGCCCGACGGCACCATCCAGTTCGTCAACCCGGCCGCATTGGACCTGCTGCATTACTCCCGCGCCGAAGACCTGGTCGGCCGCAATGCCTTCGAAGCTTTCCATCACTCGAACGAGGATGGATCGCCGGCCACGCGCGCGACCTCCTACCTCAACCAGTGTTATGCCAACGGCAGCGACATCACCGCCTGGCAGACCGTGTTCTGGACGGCGCACCGACGCAGCATTCCGGTCGAATGCACGGTGCATCCGTTGCGCGAGGATGGCGAACGCACCGGCTCGGTCGTCGCCTTCCGTGACATCTCGGCGCGCCGCCGGCTCGAGGACGAACTGCGCTGGCAGGCCGAGCACGACGGCCTGACCAAGCTCAACAACCGCACCTGGTTCGAGTCGCAGCTCGAGCAGGAGATCGGCCGCCTGCGCCGCACCGGCCAGACCTCGCTGCTGTTGTTCATCGACCTCGACCGCTTCAAGTACATCAACGACACCGCCGGCCATACCGCCGGCGACCGCCTGTTGGTGGAAGTGAGCCAGCGCCTGAAATCGCGCCTGCGCGGCAGCGACTACCTGGCGCGAATGGGCGGCGACGAATTCGCCGTCCTGCTGACCAACGTGTCGGCCAACGACCTGCCGACCCTGGCCGACGGGTTCCGCCGCGTACTGACGGCGACGCCGTTCACCTACGGTGGCAAGAACTACCGCATCACCCTGTCGGTGGGCGCCGCCCGGCTCGACCGCGATACCGGTTCGCTCAACGATGCGATGGCGCACGCCGACATTGCCTGCCACATCGCCAAGAACGCCGGTCGCAACCAGACCCACCTGTATACGCCCGCCTCGGGCCGGCAGGCGGCGATGGACGTCGACCTGGGCTGGTCCGTGCGCCTGGAAGAAGCATTGCGGACCGATCGTTTCGTGCTGTGTTATCAGCCAATCGTGCCCCTGAAGGGCGTCGATCGCGAACTGGCCACCGGCAATACGCGCGACCTGTGGCTGCGCCAGCTCGAACGCAATGCCGACAGCGACGCGCTGTTCGAAGTCCTGCTGCGCCTGCGCGGCAACCAGGGCGAACTGATCTCGCCCGGGGCCTTCCTGCCGGCGGCCGAACGTTTCGGCATGATGCCGGACATCGACCGCTGGACGATCGACAACGCGCTGAAGGCGATGCGCGAAGTCAGGCACAGCCCGCGCCCCTTCGCATTGACCATCAATGTTTCCGGCCAGACTTTCGAGAAAGGCGACCTGCCGGCCTACGTGACCAGCAAGATCGTCGAATACGACATCAATCCGACGCAGCTGGTGTTCGAGATCACCGAATCGCATTCGATCGGCGATCTGGAAAACGCCCAGCGACAGTTGCACGAGCTGCGCCAGCTCGGCTGCCAGATCGCGGTGGACGATTTCGGTACCGGCTTCTCGACCTTCGCCTACCTCAAGCAGCTCGAGGCCGACATCCTGAAGATCGACGGTTCGCTGATCCAGGGCCTGCCCGACGATCCGCTCGACCGCACCGTCATCGCCGCCCTGACCTCGATCGCCGAGACGGCGAACAAGCGCACGATCGCCGAATGCGTGGAAGATCCCGCCGTACTGAACTGCCTGTACGAATGCGGCGTGGACTACGTGCAGGGTTACGCCATCGGCATGCCGCGCCTGCATTTGTCGCTGGCCCTGTCCGCCGCCGACCCGCACCTGCCCGACGCCCTGCCCGCGGCGGGCTGATCGTCGGGCGTTTTCCGGCACACTGTCCGCCCGATCCCTCCGCGCGAGTCACGGATGACCGCCAGCTTCCTCTGGTACGACCTCGAAACCTTCGGCCGCGACCCGCGCCGCACCCGCATCGCCCAGTTCGCGGCGATCCGCACCGATACGGAACTGCGCGAGATCGGCGAACCGGTCTCGATCTACTGCCGTCCCGCCGATGACCTGCTGCCTTCGCCCGAAGCGGTGCTGATCACCGGCATCACGCCGCAACAGGCCGCGCGCGAAGGCATGAGCGAATCGGCGTTCTTCGCCCAGGTGCAGGAAGAGATGGCGGTACCAGGCACCTGCGCAGTCGGCTACAACTCGCTGCGCTTCGACGAGGAATTCCTGCGTTTCGGCCTGTACCGCAATTTCCATGACCCCTACGAACGCGAGTGGCGCAACGGCAACTCGCGCTGGGACTTGCTAGACGTCATGCGCCTCGCCGAGGCGCTGCGACCGGAGGGCATCCGCTGGCCGACGCACGAGGATGGCGCGCCCAGTTTCAAGCTCGAACAACTGGCGAAAGCCAATGGCGTACGCGAGGGCCTGGCGCACGAAGCCCTGTCGGACGTGCGGGCGCTGATCGGCATGGCGCGACTGTTCCGCGCCGCGCAGCCGCGCCTTTGGGATTACGCATTGAAAGCGCGCGACAAGCGCCATGCGATGGCCCTGCTCGACCCGCTGGCGTCGCGTCCGTTGCTGCATGTTTCAGGACGCTACCCGGCCAGCCGGCACTGCAGCGCCCTGGTGCTGCCGCTGGCCCGGCATCCGCGTATCGACAGCCGCAGCATCGTCTTCGATCTCGACAGCGATCCGGCGGAACTGCTCGCGCTCGCGCCGGAGGACATCGCCGATCGGCTGTACACGCCGACAGCCGACCTGCCCGAGGGCGTGCACCGCATTCCCCTGAAAGAAGTGCACGCGAACCGCTGCCCGATGCTGGTGCCGTTGGAACACCTGCGCGATGCGGATTTCGCCCGCCTCGGCATCGACCGGGAGCGCTGCCTGGCGAATGCCGAACGCTTGCGCGCCGTCCCGGACTTGCCGGAGAAGGTCCGCCGCGTTTTTGCGACGGCATCCCAGCGCGGCCCCGCCGATGCCGATGCGGCGCTTTACGACGGCTTCGTGCCGGACGCCGACCGTCGCCTGTTTCCGAAGGTACGCAGTGCGTCGCCGGCGGTGCTCGCGACGCTGGCGAAGGAGTTCGCCGACCCGCGTTATCCCGAGCTGTTGTTCCGCTACCGTGCCCGCAACCACCCCGACAGCCTGGATGCCGCAGACCGGCAGCGCTGGAACGACTACCGGCGTCGGCGCCTGACCGAGGGTTCGGAGCTTTCCGAACTGGGCTTCACATCGTATTACGAACGCATCGCCACACTGCGGGCTGCCCATGCGAACGGCCCGCAGCAGGTTCTGCTGGATGCGCTGGAAGCCTGGGGCCGACGGATCGAGGAGACGCTATGAGCCAGTACTTCACCGACAAGACCTTCAAATTCCTGCGAGGTCTCGCCCGCAACAACGAGCGCGAATGGTTCCAGGCGCACAAGGACGACTACGAGCAGTTTCTCAAGCTGCCTTTCCAGCGCCTGATCGCCGACGTGCATCCCGACCTGCTCGCCGTGAGCGAACACTATCGCGCCGATCCGAAGGGCGTCGGCGGTTCCCTGTTCCGCATCCACCGCGATACGCGTTTTTCCAACGACAAGACGCCCTACAAGCCCTGGGGCGGCGCCCGCTTTTTCCATGCGCGGTCGAAACAGGTCGAGGCACCCTCGTTCTATCTGCACGTGCAGCCCGGGCGCAGTTTCGTCGGCGCCGGCGTCTGGCATCCCGAACCCGACACGCAACGCAAGATCCGCCAGTTCCTGTTCGACAACCCGGGCAGCTGGAAGGCCGCCACGCGCTCGCCCACGTTCAAGCGCCGCTATCAACTGGATGGCGACACGCTGACCCGCCCCCCGCGCGGCTTTCCGGCGGACCACGAATTGATCGACGACATCAAGCGCAAGGATTTCGTGGCGGG
>CAYWHO010000175.1:3940-5123 GCA_964458195.1 uncultured Arenimonas sp. | reverse complement strand
GACGACGGCGATGATCTTCTTGTCGCTCATGATGCTCTCCATGAATTCGGTCGGGAGCCGCCGGTGGCCGGCGGCGAGGCGAGCATCCTATGCCAGCGCCCGCGGCAATGCCGTGAACGCAGCGTTGCACGGGCCGACTGGCCTGCGGGCGACGGCGAATACGTGCCGCCGCCGCTAGAGACTTCTTCCACGGTGAATTCGCCGACCAGCACGGTTTCCTTGCCGGACTTGAGGCGCAGGGTCACGTCCTGGCTTTTCGCCTTCGCCGTGCCGAACCTGGTGGTCAGTTTCAGCTGCAGGGTGGTCGCCGCGGCGACGACCTGCTGGCGGTCGCCGAAATAGTTCACCTCGACCTTGTACTTGCCCGGCTTGGCCGTGCGCAGCGAGAACTCTTCCGGACCATAGCCGCCGGTGAAATCGTCCGACATGCGCCCGCCCTGGTAGGTGAGCTTGTGATCGTAGAAACATTTCTCGCCATTCGGGTCGGTCACCCACAGGTCCATGTCGCTGTTGTCGGCATCCCAAGTCAGGATGACACGCAGGTCCAGCGGCAGGTTGCGCAACAGGCGCGCATCGACCATCGCCGTGTCGAGCGGCGTCGGCGCGGTCGCGACGATGGCATTGAGTTCGGCCAGCGCGATCATCTCGATTTCGGCAAAGCGACCGTCCCAGGGACGTTTCACCACTTCGTAAAGCTGTTGGATGGCTTCCTGGCGGCGGCCGACGGCGTCGAGCGCGAGGCCAAGGTCACGGAAGGACTGGGGCTCTTCCTCGGCCATCGTCCGCACCTGCTCGAACACCGGCACGGCCAGTTCGGCGGCATCGGCCTGCAACAAACGGTATCCGAGGACGCGCAGCACCTGCCGGTTCTCCAGGTCCATCTCGGCCAGGTTCGACAGTACGCGCAGCGCAAGTTCCCGCTGCCCCTTCTCCAGCAGCAGGTCGGCGACATCGAGGAAGAAGGCGCTGCTGCTCGCATAGCCCGGTTTCTCGTCGAGATAGATGGCATACAGGTCTTCGGGCTTCGCCTTGGCCATGCGCGCGATATAGGGCGCATCGGCCGACCATTTCTTCAGGGCGATGCCGATTTCGGGCAGATCGCTTCCGTTGTCCTTGTCGTCTCCCGTAACCGTTCCGGGCGCCAAGAGTGCGACGTTGGTGATGTTACGCGCCACCGGAAGAG
>CAYWHO010000175.1:0-3840 GCA_964458195.1 uncultured Arenimonas sp. | reverse complement strand
ACCGTTCCGGGCGCCAAGAGTGCGACGTTGGTGATGTTACGCGCCACCGGAAGAGCCGCGGTCTGTTCCGCCGTCAGGACGGTCGTGGACTCCACCGACGAAACGTCGATCGGGTTGATATGGCCGTTGCCGACCACTTCGACGGTGTCGAGGTTGGCGGTCGTGCCGATGCTGACGTTGACGGTGCGCGACTGGCCGCCGGCAGTAACCCGGTACGTTCCCATCGGCAATTGCGAAAACCGGTAGTTTCCATCCCCGTCCGAGGACAACTGGCGACGGAATCCGTTCGCTTCGTTTTCGATGACGACCGGGGAGTTGGGGGTCGTCGTGCCACTGACGTTACCCGTGGCATTCGAAGCACCCGAGGCATTCGAAGCACCCGAGGCGGCGACCTGCTTCTTCGGGCGCTCCGGTGCCGGCGGCTTTCCTTTCGGGAACAGTTTCTCCCACCAGGCGATCTTTTCGGCGAAATCCTTCGCCACGCGGTCCAGATGCGAGCTCGTTTCGGCAATCCGCTCGCCTTCCGCCTCGTCGCGCAAGCGCGCGTATTCCGCCTGCAGCTCGGCCGGCGGCGCGATCTCGTAGCGAACGTAGTCTTGCACGGTGTCAAGCACGATCAGCGAGGTCTCGCGCGTGGCGAGGCCGAAGCGCTGGCCGAGGCGGCGGATTTCGGCCCGTTTCAGTTCATGGTTCGCTTCCAGCGCGGCCAGGCGATATGACGCCCAGAGCCGCGCCGCGAAGGGATGCTCGGTCGCATCGCCAGCAATTGGCAGGCGCATCGTCTGCGTCTTCCCGTCGTCCGCGACAACCAGGTCGAGTTTGGCGTCCGGCGCGAGCAATCGACCGGCAACCCGAAGCACGCCGTCCCGTGGATCGTTGGTTTCAGCTTGCAGATCGGCCACGCCCGAGCCGCCCAGCGACAACAGGTGCGGCCCTTCGGTCAGCAGCGCCTGATGCGCGGATTCCACCGAGGTCGGCGTCACCGACACGAGCCGTCCGCCATAACGTTGCGCCAAGGCAGCGAGTCGCGCCGTGTCGGCGCCGGGCGAGGAACTGATGGCATACAGTCGCTGCGCACTAGTCAGCGTCGCGAATTCGCGCGGGCCATAGTTCAACAAGCCGTCGCTGACGAGAACGTATTCGCCGATGCCTGCCTCGGGCTTCCAGTCGGCCAGGGCGCTGGCGCCGTCGTAGACGGTGGTTTCGAGTTCGCGGCGCAAGGCGCTCCAGTCGCCGCCGACGATGCGGAACGTCTTCGCAGCTTCCGGCCGGTCGCGCAGGCGCACGAGCTTCACTTCGCCCTGGCCCATCCACTTGAAGTACGCGTCCAGCAAGGCGAGTTCGGCGGCGAGGGCGCGGCCGCTGCCCGAACCCGAGCTGTCCCAGAGCAGACCGACCTTGCCCGGCAGCGTGCGGGGACGGAACGTGCCATCGGTCACCTGCACTTCGGCGACGAAGTAGGTATCGCCATCGACGGCCTGCGTATAGACCTGCGCCTGCGCGCGGATCGGCAGGCGCAGGTCCAGCATGCCGCTAGCCTGATAGCGGCTGCGCTGTACCGATGCGCGCCAGCCGTACCGGCCGTCGCGTACGAAGCTCACCTCGCCCAGCGCGCCGCTGGCGCGCGGCAGGGCGGCGACGCCGTCGGCCCGCAAGGACCAGGTGAAGCCATCGAGCGCGCCGTAATTCATCGGCAAGCGATAGACGAGGTCGTTGCCATTGCGCGCCAGCGCTTCCGAATAGCTCACCTCGACGATGCGCGTGCCGCGCGCCGGTATCGGGAAGACGCGCAGGCGGAAATTGTTGCCGACGGTCTTTTCCAGCAGACCCGGATCGACGCCGCGGCGCTCGATCTCCTCGAATACCTGCCGCGCCTTCGGCTTGTCCACCGGCACGGCGGGACGCAGCTTGCCGTCGAAATCGAGGGCGAAGCCGGTGACCTGCTGCCCGTCCAGCAGCGGAAACTGCAGGTTGCCTTCCAGCGGACGCGGATTCGGGTTGGCGAAGACCATGTGCACGGTCGTCTCGGCGAGGCTGCCGCGAACTTCGGTGCGGATGTCGAGCGACTGCAATCGGATCGGCCGTTCGCCCTTGAGGGTTTCCATCAAGGGCACAGCGGCCATCGCGGGAAGCGCAGCGAGGGTGGCAAGCAACAGTAATCCGAAGCGGGCGAAACGGCGCATGGTGGTCCTTTCGTCTGGAATCAATGGCTGGAACGGGCAGCGACGTCGGACGGGGTTATCGCTGCCGTTGCGGGCCGCAGCGGCAGGCTGAACTCCTCGTCGCGGCTTTGGTCGAGCAGGACGATGGAGATGCGCGCGCCATCGGCCGAGATCTTCGGCTCGCGTTTCAGTCCTAGGCTGGCGGGTCGCTTCGGCAGCAGGGCCGGCCAGGCGCTGGCATCGTCCGACGTCTCGCGCAACCACACCACGGTGCGCATCAGGGCGATGGTCGCCACGAAATCGGTGCGGCGATCAGCGTATTTCGCGAACTGGTCCATGGGTGTGAGCTCGGATAGCATGCACCCGACCGGGTCGCCAATGTAATCCAGCGGTCCGCAGAGGGTCGACTCCGGTATCGATGCGACGATCGGCAGATCGTCGCCTTGAGCTTGTTGCACCGTCGCACTACAAAAATGCGCGTAGGCCGGCGCCAGCCGACTGACATAGTTCTCTGTATCGATCGAGCCTGCCGCCCATCCGGTTGCGACTCCTTGCCCGGCTGCCCAGGAAGCCATCTTTTCGCTCTTCCTTACCGAAAAATCGAACTCTCCCCGCATCGCTTCGCAAAGGCTCGGTTCGGCCGGTCTCACAGGAACGAGTGCCGCCATGCACGCCGGGGACAGGGCCTGTCCGGCCGGCATTTCGGCCAACATGTCGCCGAGAAGGAGCAGGTCGTTCCGGACGTAGCTCGAAAACACCAGCGCACTGACCAGCGTGTCTGCTTCTTCGGCATGGCGACGCCGGGCGTGGATATCAGAGCACAGCGCGTCGATGGAGCCTGTTCGCTCGCCTCGCGCGAACTGCGCCGCGAAATGGGTCAGGACAAGGCCGCGGTCGCCGCCGAAAGTCGGCAAACGCGCCATCGGGACCTGCGTTTCGCGGAAGCGGAAACCGTCGTAACGGGCCAACGCGAGGCTCGCCTGCAGTGCATCGCCATGCTTGACCAGCAGCCCGTCTGCGCGACGCAGGTCTTCGCGCACGAACTCCAGGCAGCCCTCCCCTCCTTTTTCGCAGATCCCCTCATCATTTGCCGGCACGCTCCGCTCGGGATAGCTGCGCAGCGGATGCGGCAAGCGCTCGGCCTGCTGCTTCTTGCCGTGGTCGGCCAGCGCCGAGTATTCGAAGTGATACCGCCGCAGCTCCGCGAACGCGGCAGGCCAGTCCTTTTCTGGAACCACATGGTCGAACAGCCATGCGGCCGTGGCGCCATCACGACCCTGCAACGGGGCCAGGGGCTCGCGGAGGACGGCCAGGGCTGCCTGCTGTTTCGCTGTCGGCCCTGTTGAGCGCAAGGCGGCAACCAGCAGGAACAATCCCAACAGGGCCAGCGTCGTGATCCAGCCGAACCATTTCAGCCGGCGCCGCGCCGTTGCGCTCAACCAGGGGCCGGCGGGCGGCGCGGCCTGGGGAGAGTCGTACGGGCTATCCGAACTCATGCAGGCAATCGAAGATGCGATGGTCGATCGTACCGCAGGCGCATGTTTGGAAACCGCTACCTGGCCGACGTTTCCGTCGCTGGATCCAACCGGTCAGTCCGAACTCGCCACGCCGTTGCGGCCGCTCTCCTTGGCGCGATACAGGGCCTGGTCGGCACTCTGCATCAGATCGACGTAATCGG
>CAYWHO010000174.1:0-5147 GCA_964458195.1 uncultured Arenimonas sp. | reverse complement strand
CCACGCCCGAGCGCAAGCTGCGCTGGGTGCAGCGTCAACAACGCGTTCTCGCGTTCGCCGCAGAGCGCGGCACAGCTCGACCATGGAAACGTTTCGGGACGATCCACCATCCTGGCCCGGACCGGATTGAGGTCGATGTAGCGCGCACAACGAAGCACGTAGTCCTCGCTATCCACCAGGCATGCCTTGTACCGCCCCTCCCAGAGCGTTCCCGTTCGACAATGCCTGGCATTGAACTCGCCGACATAACGCCTTCCGAGCTTCTGCATGAGGCAGGCGATGGCGCCCATGTTGGGCGGCGTCAACAGGAGATGCACGTGGTTGTCCATCAGCACATAGGCGTGAAGCATGCTCCCCGTCGCCGCCAGCGATTGCTGGAGGAGTTCGAGATATCGCCAACGATCGAATTCGTCGATAAAACAAGGGAGGCGGTTGTTTCCGCGCTGCACGACATGCTGCGGAATACCGGGAAGATCGAATCTGGGTTGGCGAGCCATGCGCTCATTGCACCGCGGCCGCCGAAGATTCACTGTAATCTCAGGGAGCGGCGCGGTGTAGGATTATTCATCGCAGCGGATAAGTGAACCTGACCCCTTTCTTGCATATCTCTCAATCGATTCCAACTTGAGTCTGCAGGGCGAAATATTTGCGATTGGGACTGGAAGATCTGTCGGTGAGTCAACGGCGGCGCATAAGGCAAGGCTTTTTGGTGGGCAGATCCAAGGAAAGAATGACATCACTTTCAAGTGGACAGAGATTTATAAGTCATGGCGAGGTTGGACCCGATGATGAGAATTCCGAGCTGCCTCTATGTGGCGGTTCTTGGCGCTGCATCCATCTTCGGTGCTGGTTGTCAGGCTGCCAATGAAAAGCCTTCTTGCGACAGTGCACTCAAATCCCTGAAGAGTTCGATCGAGCAGGTGAAGGCCGGTGCAAGGGCAAGAGCAGAGATGGAATCGCTAGGGCGATTTGCGAAAGAGGCCCGCGCGGCATGTAATGTGTCGCAATTCGATGTCGGTATGCGGCTAATCGAGGGCTACAAGGAGCTGGGTAACCAGGAAAGCATTGCCGAGCTCTTTGAACAGTTGCGACCAACATCGGCCAAGGAAAGGGAAGTGTTGCATTTTAGGGCGGCCGAATTTTTCATTGACACAGGAGACAGGAAAAAGGCCTTGTTCCACATTGATGCGCTCGCGAGCGTGAGTTCCGACATCGATCTCAGAGACACAGTGACGGCTGAATATGAGTGTGAGTACGGACGGTGCGCTTTTGCGTTGTCGAAACTACAGCGGCTGTCTGACAAGTTCCCTGATATTGACGGCTATCGGATGCTGTTGGGGTTCGCTCTGGCTGATCGACATGAGTTTGATTCTGCGGCAAGACAGTTCGAAGTGGTTTTGAGGAACGGGTCAATGGATGTTTTTAGCTCTAAGGCAGCCGTCGTTGCGACAACGGCTTTTGCGAACTCTGGGCAGCCTCAAAAGGCAAGGCGTTTTTACGAACTCTATTCGACCATCGATCAGCCCGTGAACGGGGTCAGCGATCGAAATTTCGCGATGATGGAGAAGATCGCGAACGATACGACAGGGCAGGTTTTCATTTTTTCGGAGTGGCCTGTTCCTGAAAGTTCCGCGGCACTGCCCTTGAGATAAAGGAACAACAAAGCAAAGACAAGGACACGCACTTTTCTTGTTGCTCGCATTGATTCGATGCCAAAACGCCGCCTTTGGACGGCGTTCTGCTTCTGGTAGAACCCGACCCCCGCCTTTCCCCTAAACTCCTCCCCACCGGCCGGGATTGTCCACGTATCCCCTGACTTTCCCCGATCCGGCCCCGCCGGGTCGGCCGCCTGCTTTTCCGGAGTTTTCAATGACCTACGACAAGCTCGACAACGACGAACTGCTGCGCGTCGCGCTCGACGCCCTGAACCAGGACCGCCATGCCGAGGCCGTCTCCATGCTCAAGACCCTGGTCGAGCGCGACCCCAAGCACGTCTTCGGCACCTACCTGCTGGCCGCCGAACATATGCAATTGGGCCTGGTGGATCGGGCCGAGGAAGGCTTCCGCCGCACGGTGGAACTGGCGCCGGATTTCCCGATCGCGCGCTTCCAGTTGGGCCAGCTCTACCTGGTGAAAGGCGATGCGGCCTCGGCGCGCACGACCTTGGCGCCGGTGGCGGCCTTGCCCGAGCACGTGGCGATGTCGCATTACGCCAAGGGCCTGATCGCCGCGGCGAATCAGTAACAGGGTCAGATTCACTTCAATAAGTGAACCTGACCCCGTTTCTCCCAGCCACGATCCACGCCCCAGGCGACGATCACCGCCACGCCGGCTGCCATCGTCATCGTCCACGGGAATTGCGGCAGCGTGCTGCGGAAATCCGGTAGCCATGCGCCCATGGACGGCAGCAGGTAGAAGGCCGCGCCGGCGATGAAGGCGAGCATCAGGAACCCGGTGAGGCCGCTCTCCACGCGCGCGCTTTCTTCCATTGCGCGTAATCGCGCGGCGACGCGTTGGGCGAAGCCGAGCGGAACCGGCGGCATCGGCGCGCGCACGATGGCGCGCTGCACGAGGCGGTAGGCATCCACAGCCGGATCTTCACCTGCAGGGCGGCCTTCGCGCTCGGCGCGTTCGGCGGCCGCTTGCAGCCGTTCGGCTTCTTCGCGTTGATCGTGGTTCATGCGAGTACTCCCGTTTTTCGTTCCAGTTGCTGGCGCAGCTTCTGCCGCGCGCGGAAAAGATAGTTCTTCACGGTGCCTTCCGGCAGTTCGGTAATCGCCGCGATCTCGCCGATGCCCAGTTCGTCGAGATGATAAAGCGTGATCAGCGTGCGTTGCAGCGGCGGCAGTTTCTCCAGCGCCTCGCCCAGGTGCCCCATCAGTTCGTTGTCGGCGCAGGCCGCTTCCAGGTCGAAGCCGTCGCTGACCTGATCGAACATCGAATACTCGCCGTCCTCGTCCATCTCGGCGCTGACGGTGGGGATGCGTTTCTTCTGCAGGTGCCGCACCGCCACCGAATAGGCGACGCGACCGATCCAGGTGGCGAGCGAACTTTCCGAACGGTACTGGTGCAGGCGGTCGTACACGCGGAAGAAGACGTCCTGGCAGACCTCGCGCGCATCCTCGGGGTGCTGCACGAGGCGATAGACCATATGCCAGACCAGGGCCTGGTGCCGCCCGACCAGGCGTTCGAACGCGCCGGGGGCGCGGGCCAGCACGGCCGCCACGATGTCTTCGTCCTCGCTCATCGCAGGAGGGATACCGTTTCCGGGCGAACGGTTGCAGCCTACGCCAAAATCTAGGCGATCAGTGGTGAGCGCTCGGGGGTTGGGGCTGGTTGCCCTACAAATTCGTCATGCTTACGGCCCATCGGCCTACGAAACCGCCATCGGTCGGGGATGTGAAACCGGGTGCAACCGCTTCGCCCCTGCCCCTGTCCATCGCCTCAACGGGCAGCCTGCCCGCCTAGACGGAGACCTTCCCCATGCAATTCGAGTACCTGATTCCGATCACCCTGTTCATCTGCATCACCCTGGCCATCAAGTTCGTCATCGATGGCCGCGTGCGCCGCCGCTTCGCCGAAACCAACGTTTCCGAAGACCTGGTCAAGGCCATGCTGGTCGCCGACGAACAGGCCCGCCGCCTGTCGGCCCTGAAGTGGGGCATCGTGCTGACCTCGATCGGTGCCGGCTTCGGCCTCGTCGGCGGCCTGCACATGGACACGAACAATCCCGCCGTGTTCGGACTGCTGGTGGCGTCGGCCGGTATCGGCATGCTGGTGTACCACTTCGTTGCCGGCAAGGCGCGTTGAGCGCGCGGTTGGCCGAAACGGGGTCAGGTTCACTTCCGCATCGGCAAACGACCCCGATGCCACCGCGCTACATCGAAAAGTGAACCTGACCCCATTCAGCCCGCGCTAGCCGCGGGCTTTTTGCTGTTCGACCAAGGTAAGCGCGACCTTGTTGCGCAGATAAGCGGGTTCGAGCGCATCGGGTGCGATCGCTTCGCCGCGCGACCAGGCCAGCGCCGCCAGCCGCGCGACATCGGCGGCATGCGGCAGCGCGGCGGCGTCGCACTGCACGAGCGTTTCGCCGAGCGCCTGCTTCAACGCGCCCTCGGCCGCAGCGAAACCCGTGCCCACGCCGATCCATCGCGCTTCGACGGGAACATTCGGCGCGGCGGGCGCCGCCATCCATTCGTTGCCGAGTGCGCGAATCAACGCGGCCTCATCGCGCTCGAACGCGCCGAGATACACCTCGCCCATGCGCGCATCGATCGCCGACAGGATGCGCGCATCATCGTTCGCGTCCGGCGCACGCAGGGCCAGGGCAGCAAGCGTGGAAACCGGAATCACCGGAAGATCCAGCGCCAACGCCATGCCCTGCACAATGGCGACGGCGAGGCGCACGCCGGTGAACGCACCCGGACCGCGCGCAACCGCAATCGCATCGAGCTGCGTTTTCGCGACGCCCGCCTCGGCGAGCAGCGCATCGGCCCAGGGCAGCACGAGTTCGGTATGGCGACGCGGCGCGATCTCGTAGCGCTCGCGAACCTCGCCGTCCACGCTCAAGGCGACCGAGCAGGCCTCGGTGCTCGTATCGATGGCCAGCAGCTTCATGCCGAAATCTCCAGGGCGGCCGAACCATCCTGGCCGACCTCCGGTTCCCGCGCGAAGAACGTCTGCACGTCGGCGATGTCGCGCGTGCGCGGCAGCGGCGGCAGGCTGTCGAGGAACAAGCGTCCGTAACTCTTGCCGATCAGGCGCGGATCGCAGAGCACCAGCACGCCGCGATCCTCGAAACTGCGGATCAGCCGGCCCGCGCCTTGCTTCAGCGAAATCACCGCCTGTGGCAGTTGCTCGTCGCGGAAGGGATTGCCGCCGGAACGGCGCACTGCTTCGAGTCGCGCTTCGAGCACCGGATCGTCCGGTGCCGCGAAGGGCAATCGATCGATCACGACCATCGACAAAGCATCGCCCGCCACATCCACGCCCTCCCAGAAACTCGCAGCGCCAAGCAAGACGCCGTGACCGGAATGGCGGAATTGTTCGAGCAGGACATTCCGCGGCGCCGTGCCCTGCACGAACAACGGCCAGGGCGAATCCTTCAGCGCTTCCGCCGCTTCGCGCAGGGCGCGGTGCGAGGTGAA
>CAYWHO010000173.1:0-5232 GCA_964458195.1 uncultured Arenimonas sp. | reverse complement strand
TCGGCCTGCGCGAAGTGATCGGCGAGATGGCGGAAGCCCGCGGCTGAGGCCGGGCTTCGCTTCGTGGGCTGTGGCTGGGCTGAAATCGTAGGCTGGGCTGAGCGAAGCGAAGCCCAGCTCATGTTGTCGAGAGAAGCTGGGCTTCGCTTCGCTCAACCCAGCCTACGAGAGCGGTTCTAGGTTTTCAGTGTTCGGTTTTCGGTTTGCGGCTTGCGGCTTGCGGAATCGTGGGTCGGTTGTAGGGTGGGCTTTAGCCCACCATCCAATACGAAGTCCACGGTGGCTCGTAGGCTCGGCCGGCAAGCCCAGCTTGCGAGTTCTATTTGAAGAAGCCCATCGTCATGCTGATGATCTGGCCGGAGAATCCGGCGAGCAGGCTGATCTCGATCAGGCCGAGAATCCAGCCGATCAGCATCAAGCGCCCGTCGCGTTCGATCAGCGCGAACGAATAGGCCAACAGCACCAGGCCGAACGGATAGTTCGTCAGCGGCAAGGGCAGCGCCAGCAGTACGCCCAGCACCGTCAGCAGCAGGCCGGTGAAGGCGTGCGCCAGCGGATGCTCGAGCCAGACTTCGCTGCGCGGCCGCGTCAAGCGTTCCAGACGTCCCAGCCACCGACCCATGTACTTGCGAAAGCTGGCGATCGAATGCCGGTGGATGCGATAGCGCGCGATGAAACCGGGCAGCCAGGGATGTTCCAGCCGGAACAGCAATTGCAGGCCGATCAATGCGATGAGTCCGCCGCTGAACGCGCCTTGCCCCATCGGAATCGGGATGAAGGTCGGCAGCAGGACGAGCAGCAGGAACAGGCCGAAACTGCGTTCGCGGAATTCGTCCAGCAATTCGCCCAGGCTGAGCGCTTCGTCGGGATCGCCCTCGGCCAGGTGTTCGATCAACTGGTTCGTGCTCGGCGGCAGCGGCGCGCCGGTTTCCGGATGCCAGCGAACGAGCTTGGGCAGTTTCAAGGCTCAGCCTTCATCGTCTTCGTCCGCATCCGGCGGCTGCAGGATGCTGCGCGACACCAGGATCTTGTCGACGCGCGCGCCATCGAGGTCCACGACCTCCACCCGCCAGCCCTGCCAGTCGAAATGCTCGCCAGCATGGGGGATGCGTCCGTAACGGGCGATGACCATGCCGGCCACGGTGGTGAAGTCGTTGTCGTCCTCGCCGGGCAGGACCTGCAGCGAAACCAGTTCGCGGAATTCTTCGATCGACAGGCGGCCGTCCACCAGCCAGCTGCCGTCCGGCCGTTCGACGACCAACTGCTCCTCGGCCTGGTTCTGGATGTCCTGCAGGCGCCCAAGCACCGCGCCGAGCAGGTCGGTCAAGGTCACGATGCCCTGGATGTCGCCGTATTCGTCCACGACGAGGGCCAGCGTCTGCTGTTCCTCGCGGAAGATCTCCAGCAGCTTCAGCGCATTGGTCGATTCGGAGACGAACAGCGGCGGCGAGAGCTTGACGAAGAGGTCGGGCTTGCCGTCGCGATCGAGGTAGTCGCCGAGGTATTTCGTCTCGAACGTACCCAGCACTTCATGGTCGCCGCCACGATAGACCGGATAGCGAGAGAACGCCGTCTCGCGCAGGATGGTCAGGTTTTCGTCGCGACTGGCGCTGGCGTCGAGCCAGACGATGCGCGTGCGCGGCGTCATCAGCGATTCGGCCGAACGATCGCCCAGGCGCAACACGCGGTTGAGCATGTTGCGTTCGTCGGAATCGATCACGCCCTGTTCGTGGCTCTCGGCGACGAGGTGGCGGATTTCCTCTTCCGTCACCTTTTCCTCCGACAGCTTGCCGAAACCGAGGATGCGCAGGAGGAAACGCGTGCTGCCGGCGAGAACGACCACGGCCGGACGCGCGACCGTCGCCAGGATCGCCATCGGCAGGGCCACGCCGGAGGCGATCTGCTCCGGACGCAGCGTGCCGAGGCGCTTGGGGGCCAGTTCGCCCAGTACGACCGAAATGAACGTGATCAGTACGAGGCTGATCACGTTGGCGATCGCCGGCGCGTAATCGGCGATCAGGGGCAGGGCCGTCAGCCAGGGCTCGATCCGGTGCGACAGGGATTCGACGCCCAGCGAACCGGTGAGGATACCGAGCAGGGTGATCCAGAACTGCACCGCCGACAGGAAACTCTCCGGGTGCTCCGATAATTCCAGGGCCCGGCGCGCGCCGCGGCTTTCCTGCGCCAGTTGCTTGAGTCGCGATTTGCGCGAGGTGACGACGGCCATCTCCGACAGCGCGAAAAAACCGCTGATCAGGACGACGACGACGACGACGAGAAGTTCCAGCATGGGGAGCTCAGCGATTCCGATTCGTTAGCCGGTGAAATGGGCCGCGTTGATCCAAAGATGCGTCGCCACGCTGGCGGCGAAGCCCAGGGCGATCGCCCAGGTCCAGCGCAGGTGACCGAAGAAAGTGTAACGCCCGCCCGAAGCGCCCATCAGCGCCACGCCGGCCGCCGATCCGACCGACAACAGGCTGCCGCCGACGCCGGCGGTGAGCGTGATCAACAGCCACTGGCCGTGATCCATGGCCGGATTCATCTGCAGGACGGCATACATGATGGGGATATTGTCGACGATGGCCGATAACAGGCCCATGACGATATTGGCGCCGGTGAAACCCAGTTCGCCATAGAGCCATTGCGAGCCCAGTTCCAGGAATCCGAGGGTGGCCAGGCCGCCGACGCAGAGCAGGACGCCGTAGAAGAACAGCAGGGTGTCCCACTCGGCGCGCGCGATGATCTCGAAGACGTTGTAGCTGTCGCCGCGTTCCCGGCCTTCGCGCTTCTCCTGCCGGCGGATGAAGAAACCCTGCAGCTTCAGCAGGCCGAGGCCGGCCATCATGCCGAACACCGGAGGCATGTGCAGGAACTGTTTGCCGCCCACGGTGATCGCGATGGTGAGGGCGAACAGCCCGCAGACGAACCAGCCGCCGTATTTAACGTCGGCGTCGTCGCGACCCGGCGGCGGCGTGCCCGACGGCAGGGCGAAGTGCATGCAGATCGCCGGCACCGCCCAGTTCACCACCGACGGAACGAAGATGCGGAAGAATTCGAAGAATTCCACCTTGTGCGCCTGCCACACCATCAGCGTGGTGATGTCGCCGAAGGCCGACCAGGCGCCGCCCGCATTCGCGGCCACGACCAGGTTGACGAAGCCCAGGGTCAGGAAACGCAGGTTGCCCGCGCCGACCGCCAGGATCACCGCCGACATGATCAGCGCCGTCGTCAGGTTGTCCAGCGCCGCCGACAGGAAGAACGAGAGGACGCCGGTGATCCAGAACAGTTGCCGATAACTGTAGTTGCGGCTCACCAGTTCGGCGCGCAGCGCTTCGAAGACGTTTCGTTCGGTCATCGCCGCCACGAAGCTCATGGCCACGATCAGGAAAAAGAACAGCTCGGCGAACTCGAGGAAGATGTGGCGGAACGCCGTGGCGGCGAATTCCGCCTCCGCGCCCGGCGTCGTCGCGGCCGACCACGCGATGAGCGCCCAGATCAGCCCCGCGCCGAGCATCACCGGCTTCGATTTGCGCAGGTGCAGGCGCTCTTCGAGCACGACGAAGGCATAGGCAAGCACGAAGACGGCCAGGGCGACCAGACCGATCGGGTGTGCGGTCAGGTCGAGTGCGTGCGCGGCGGAGGCCGAGGCCTCGCTGGCGAAAGCCGGCAGGGGCAACAGGGCGCACGAAAGCAGGGCGAAGCGGGCGGGGCGGGGGGTAGGTGGTGCGGGACAGGGCATGTTCTGGGCTGGGGACATCGACCGGACAAGCATACACGGGCCGTCCGGACGGGGTCGCGGCTGTCATCTCCGGGTAAACTATCTGTCATGTCCGGGGCCGCCCCGGCGTCGAATCCAGACAATTCAGGGGCCAACGATGTTTTCTCTCCAGACCATTTTCGGCAAGGGCGACACGTTCTACGGCCTGCTTGAAGCAAGTGCGGATGCCGCCCTGCTCAGCGCGCGCGCGCTCGGCACCATGCTCGCCGACAAGTCCGAGACGCCGGCGCTGGATGAGTTTCGGGTTGCGCGACGTCGCGAAAAGGACTTGTTTGCACAGATCAACCAGGAACTGGTCGACACCTTCGTGACCGCGCTCGAGCGCGAGGACATCGACGCGCTGTCGAGCGCCCTGTACAAGATCCCGAAGATCGTCGAGAAGTTCGCCGAGCGCTACACGCTGGCGGCCGAACGCCTAGGCGACGTGGACTTCACCTCGCGCGCCATCATGCTCGAACACGCCAGCGAGGTCATCGAACAGATGGTCGGGCTGCTGCGCAAGGGCATGAACATCGACACCAGCAAGTCGCTCAACGACAAGCTGCAGGCCATCGAAGCCGAGGCGGACCGCCTGATCCTCGAGCTCTATCGCGAGACTTACGCCCGCGAAACCGACCCGATGCGCTACCTCATCCTCAAGGACCTGTTCGAGCTGCTGGAAAAGGCCATCGACCGTTGCCGCGACGCCGGCAACGTGGTGCACCAGATCGTCCTGAAGAACTCCTGAGGATCGCCTCGTGCTGACCTTGCTGCTGCTCGTCATCCTGACGGCGCTGGTGTTCGAGTTCATCAACGGATTCCACGACACCGCCAACTCCATCGCCACCGTGGTGGCAACCAAGGTGTTGACGCCGATGCAGGCGGTGGTGCTGGCCGCCGCCACGAACTTGGTCGGCGCCTTCTGGGGCACGGCCGTCGCCAAGACGATCTCGTCGGGCCTGGTCGACGCCGAGGTCGTGAACGTCACCTCGCAAGTGCTGATCTGCGCCTTGTCGGGCGGCATCGCCTGGAATTTGTTCACCTGGTGGCTGGGCCTTCCTTCGTCTTCCAGCCATGCCCTGATCGGCGGTCTTTGCGGCGCGGCACTGGCGGCGGCCGACAACAACTTCGACGCCCTGATCTGGTCGAAAGCCGGCGAAAACTGGACCAAGAACAGCGGCCTGTTCTGGAAGGTCGTCGTGCCGATGATCTCCTCGCCGCTGGCCGGCTTCCTGCTCGGCGTGCTGATCATGGGCCTGTTGATGGCCATCATCAGTACGATGAACGGCGCCGGCGGATGGATGGCGCGCGTGTCGCGCCCGCGCTGGATCAACGCGGTCTTCGGCAAGGCGCAGGTGCTCAGCGCCGGCTACATGGGCTTCGCGCACGGCACGAACGATGCGCAGAAGACCATGGGCATCATCGCGCTGGCGGTGTTCGCCGCGCAGGGCGACGGCGTGCTGAACGACCTGCCG
>CAYWHO010000172.1:0-5234 GCA_964458195.1 uncultured Arenimonas sp. | reverse complement strand
ACCTCGTAGGGAATCGTGCCGGCCAGCTGCGCGACTTCCTCCACCGGGATGCTCGCATCGCCCTGGCGGCCGATCAGCATGACCTCATCCTCGTTGTAGGCGCTGCCGTCGCCGATATCGACCATGAACTGGTCCATGCAGATGCGCCCGACGATGGGATGACGCTCGCCGCGGATCAGCACCGCGCCACGTGACGACAACGCGCGCGAAAAACCATCTCCATAGCCGATCGGGATCGTGACCACGCGCGTGTCGCGTTCGGATTTCCAGGTCGCGCCATAGCTGACCGGATGGCCGGCCTTGACCACTTTGAAATAGACGACCTGCGAAACCAGGGACAGGGTCGGCCTCAGGTCGATGGTACGGTGCGCCGCCGGATCGGGCAGGGCGCCGTACAACACGATGCCGGGACGCACCATGTCCAGCCAGGATTCGGGGTGGTGCAGCACGCCGCCGGAGTTGGCGAGGTGGCGCAGCGGCATCGGCGCGCCGATGCGTTCGATGTGGGCGCAGGCTTCGGCGAAACGTTCTATCTGCTGCGCCGTCATCGGCGAGGCCGGATCGTCCGCGCAGGCCAGGTGCGAGTAGATGCCCTTGATCTCGCACCAGGGCGAGGCGCAGGCCGCCTCGATGAACGCCGCGCAGGAGTAGCTGTGCACGCCGATGCGTTCCATGCCGGTGTCGATCTTCAGATGCACGACGGCCTTGCGGCCCATCGTTTCGGCGGCCGCTTCGACCTGGCGCAGCTTGTCCAGCGAAGAGACGGTGACCTCCAGGTCGTGAGCGATGAACTGCGCCACCTGGCGCCCGAAGATGCCGCCCAGCACGAGGATCGGCACGGTCACGCCGGCGCGGCGCAGGGCGATGCCTTCCTCGACGAAGGCGACGCCGAGTTGTTCCACCCCCTGCGATTGCAGGTGCAAGGCGACCGGCAGCAGGCCGTGGCCGTAAGCGTTCGCCTTGATGATCGCCATCACCGGCACGCGCACGTGCGCGCGGATCGCGCGCAGATTGTGCGACAGGGCATCGAGATCGACGCGGATGCGGGTCGGGCGCTGGCTGACAGGGTCGCTCATGCCGCGATTGTAGGCGGGCGGCCGCATCGCTGGCGACAGCGGGAGCGCACCGGGATGGCGCGCATTCACGCGAGGTGGACGGGACGCGTCGCAAACTGGTACTTGTCCCGCTGGAAGTCTTCATGTCCTCCGTCATCGTCTGGTTTCGCCGCGACCTGCGTCTGGCCGACAACCCCGCCCTGATCGCCGCGCAGGAATCGGGGCGCGCGATCATTCCGGTGTATGTCCATGCGCCGCACGAGGAAAAGCCCTGGCAGCCGGGCGCCGCGTCCTCGGCCTGGCTGCATCGCTCGCTGCTGTCGCTGGACGCGGACCTGCGCAGCTGCGGCGCGCGCCTGGTCCTGCGCGTCGGCGACAGCCTGGACGAGTTGGAGAAGCTGGTCGAACAGACGCAGGCCGAAGCGGTGTACTGGAACCGGCTGTACGAACCGGCCTGCATCGCGCGCGATACGCGGGTCAAGGACGCGCTGAAACGGCGCGGCCTGCAGGTCGAGAGTTTCAACGCCGCCCTGCTGGCCGAACCCTGGACGGTCGCGACCGGCGCAGGCGAGCCATATCGTGTCTTTACGCCCTTCTGGAAGAACCTCTCGCAACGCATCGGCGATATCGCGCTCCAGCAGGCGCCGGCACGATTGTCGCCGCTGCCGGCGTCGCTCGCGTCTGCCGATCTCGCCGATCTTGGCCTGTCGCCGCCGGCCCACCAGCCGCGCTGGGATCGCGGTTTCTGGGGCAAGTGGCAGCCCGGCGAAGCCGGGGCTGCGGAGGCGCTGGATGTCTTCGTGGACGGCGCCGCGAACGGCTACAAGCAGCAGCGCGACTTCCCGGATCGCACCGGCACCTCCTTGCTCTCGCCGCATCTGCATTTCGGCGAGATCTCGCCCCGGCAGATCGTCGCGCGCCTGCGCTCGGAGCGCTGGCCGGCGAAGGCCGATCCCGATATCGCGCACTATCTGAGCGAACTGGGCTGGCGCGAGTTCTCGCATCATCTGCTCTACCATTTCCCGCACACGCCGGAACGCAACCTCAATCCCCGTTTCGAGGATTTCCGCTGGGCGCCGGTGGACCCGGCGAAGCTGGCGGCCTGGCAGCAGGGACGCACCGGCGTGCCCATCGTCGATGCCGGCATGCGCGAGCTCTGGCACACGGGCTGGATGCACAACCGCGTGCGCATGATCGTCGCCAGTTTCCTGTGCAAGAACCTGCGCTATCACTGGTCGCATGGGGCGCGCTGGTTCTGGGACACCCTGGTGGACGCCGACCTGGCCAACAACACTCAGGGTTGGCAATGGACGGCCGGCACCGGCGCCGATGCCGCGCCGTATTTCCGCATCTTCAATCCGGCCACGCAGGCCGAGCGATTCGATGCGCGCGGCCGCTACGTTCGACGTTGGGTTCCGGAACTGGCCAACCTGCCGGACGCGGCCCTTTACGCACCCTGGACCTTGCCTGCCGGCACGTTGGCCGCGCTCGCACCGGATTACCCGGACCAACCGCTGGTCGATCCGAAGGCCAGTCGCGAGCAGGCGCTGGCGGCGTATTCGGCCTCGCGCTAGGCCGTCTTTCGCGTTGACCATGGGCCTGCGGCCCATGCACCATGGGGCCACGCCGAAAGGATGCCGCCATGAGCGAACACGCCACGCCGAAACTGCGCCGCGAACCGATGTCGCGGGTGGATACCGCCTGGCTGCGCATGGAGCGCGCGACCAATCTGATGATGATCACCGGCGTGATGATGTTCGAGACGCCGATGGACATCCAGACGCTGCGCAAGGTGGTCGAACAGCGTTTCCTGGCCTATCCGCGGTTTCGGCAGAAGGCGGTCGAAACGCCGGCCGGCGCCTGGTGGGAAACCGATCGCGATTTCGACATCGACTGGCATATCCGACTGACCGCCTTGCCCGGGCGCGCCGGCAAGAAGGAACTCGAGCGCCTCACCAGCCAGCTCGCCTCCACGCCGCTGGACCAGACCAAGCCGCTGTGGCAGTTCCACCTGGTCGAGAAGTTCGGCGGCGGTTCTGCCCTGATCACCCGTATCCACCACTGCTACGCCGACGGCATCGCCCTGGTGCAGGTCTTGCTGTCGCTGACCGACACCAGTGCCGAACCGAAACCCTCCGCGCGTCTGGAAAAAGCCTGGCTGAAAAAGGAGCACGCGCCGGTCGCCAAGCGCGTCGGGCGCATCGACCGTTACATGAAGCTCGGCAGCCAGATGCTCGAACGCGGCATGGATCTTTACCGCGATCCGACCATGGCTGCGTTGATGGCGAACGAAGGCGTGGAGATCGCCCGCGAAGTCGGCCACGCGCTGTCGCTGTCGGACGATCCGCCGACGGTGCTGAAGGGCCGGCTCGGCGTCAGCAAGCGCGTGGCCTGGGCCGAGCCGCTGAACCTCAGCGAGGTCAAATCGGTCAGCCGTGCCCTGCGTTGCACCGTCAACGACATCCTGCTCGCGTCGGCCAGTGGTGCGCTGCGCAGCTACATGATCGAGCGGGGCGAGCAGATCGACGGCGTGACGATCCGTGCCACCGTGCCGGTGAACCTGCGGCCGCTGGAACATGCCAAGCAGCTCGGCAACCATTTCGGCCTCGTCTTCCTCGACCTGCCGGTGGGCGAACACAACCCGATGCGGCGCCTGGAACGCATCGCCGCCTGCATGCGCGTGTTGCGCAAATCGCGCCAGGCCGTGGCCACCTTCGGCGCGCTCGCCGCCGTCGGCATGGCGCCGGCGGCGGTGCAGGGCATGGCCCTCGAAATGTTCAGCCGCAAGGCCTCGGCCGTCGCCACCAATGTGCCCGGTCCGCAGATGCCGCTTTACCTGGGCGGCAGCAAGATCCGGGATCTGATGTTCTGGGTGCCGCAGACCGGTTCGATCGGCATCGGCATCTCGATCATCAGCTACAACGGCGAAGTGCATTTCGGCCTGATGGCCGACGCGAAGCTGATGCCGGACCCGGATTCGGTGATCCGCCGCTTCCGTCCGGAGTTCGAAAAGATGCTGTACCTCGCGCTGATGGCGCGTTGGGAAGGCGAGTTCACCGCCGAGGACGCCGAAGCCCTGATGCTGGAGGGCGACGGCGCCGGGGCCTGAACGGCGGCTGTCGCGCGCGGACGACGCGGCGCATCCTGACGCCTCCTCGACTTCTCTTTGGGGAGAATCGTCCCCAAAGGAGTAGCTCATGAGCGTTTGCGATATCCCCGGCATCGGCCTGCGAGTGGCGCCGGATCAGGTTCCCGATCCCGAACTCGATATCCCTCGCGATCAGGACCGCGGCGAGGCGGTACTGGCCGGCGGCTGCTTCTGGTGCACCGAAGCCGTGTTCCGCCGGCTCGACGGTGTGCGCGAGGTGCAGCCGGGCTACGCCGGCGGCGCGGCCGATGCCGCCAATTACAAGGCGGTCTGCAGCGGCGCCACCGGCCACGCCGAAGTCATCCGTATCGTCTACGACCCGGCGCGCATCAGCTACGGCCAACTGTTGAAGGTTTTCTTCGCCGTCGCACACGACCCGACCCAGAAGGATCGCCAGGGCAACGATGTCGGCAGCCAGTACCGTTCCGCCATCTTCCCGGTCGACGACGCGCAGGCGCGGGTCGCCGCCGATTACATCGGCCAGCTCGGCCGCGACGGGGTCTTCGCCGGCCCGATCGCGACGACGATCGAACCGCTGGAAGCCTTCTTCGTCGCCGAGGCCTACCACCACAATTACGCCGCGCTCAATCCCGGCCAGTCCTATATCCGCTACGTCTCGATGCCGAAGGTCGAAAAACTCGAAAACTATTTCGGCGACAAACTGCTGAAGGATCCTTCGCGATGAGCAATACGACTACCATTCCGCGCTCCGCCTCCGGTTACGATCTTCGCCCCCTGCGCGGCGAGGCTCGCGAACGTGCAGCCGCGAAACTGAGCCCGGAGGAGCGCCGCATCCTGCTCGAGCACGGCACCGAACGCGCGTTCTGCGGTACCTTGCTCAACAACAAGCAGGCCGGCGTCTATGCCTGCCGCCTCTGCGGCCTGCCGCTGTTCCGCTCGGATGTGAAGTTCGAATCCGGTACCGGCTGGCCGAGCTTCAATGCGCCCTTCGATCCGGCGCATGTGCTGAACATCGAAGACAACAGTTACGGCATGCGCCGCACCGAAATCCGCTGCGCGCGCTGCGACGG
>CAYWHO010000171.1:0-5242 GCA_964458195.1 uncultured Arenimonas sp. | reverse complement strand
AACGCCCCGGGCAGCCGGCACGAACGCCGCTACCAGGACATCGAGGAACTGCTCGACGCCGGCATCGACGTCTACACGACCTTGAACATCCAGCACATCGAAAGCCTGAACGATGTGGTGCGGCAGATCACCGGCATCAGCGTGCGGGAAACGGTGCCGGATGCGTTCCTCGATCGCGCCCGCGACATCGTGCTCGTCGACCTGCCGCCGCGCGAACTGATCGAACGCCTGCGCCAGGGCAAGGTGTACATGCCGGAACAGGCCGCCTCGGCGCTGCAGGCGTTCTTCTCGCCCTCGAACCTGGCCGCGCTACGCGACCTGGCCGTGCAGCAGATCGCCGATCGCGTCGACGCCGACATGCGCGAGGCGATGACGGCGCGCGGCACCGGGCCGGTGCCGGTCCGGCGGCGCGTGATCGCTGCGATCGACGGATTCGACAACAGCGAATACCTGGTTCGCGTCACCCGCAAGATCGCCGAGCGCCGGCAGGCGCCCTGGACCGTGGTGTTCGTGGACACGGGCGACATCCGCGGCGAACGGCAGCGGCGGGTGGACGAGTGCTTCGCGCTCGCGCGCCGCCTCGGCGGCGAATGCGTGTTGCTGCGCGGGATGTCGGTGGTGGACGAACTGCTGGCCCACGCCAGCCGCAACGCGGTCTCCACCATCGTCATCGGCCGCACCCGCGAGCGGCCCTTCGCGCGCATGTTCAATCGCACGCTGACGCAGCAACTGTTGCAGAAAGGCGCGCATTTCGAACTGACAATCATCAACACGCCGTACGCCCGCGCCAGGGCACGGCGCGCGCTGGAGAGCGGTGCCGCCGCCACCCAGGTGCCGCTGTCCGAAATCGCCTACGCCACCATCGCCACCGCCCTCGCCATCGTCGTCTCGGCCCTGGCCGAGCGTCTGCTGAGTTTCGACGACCTGTCGCTGATCTTCATCACCGCCGTGCTTTTCGTCTCGGTGCGCACGCGCATGTCGGTGGCCGTGTACTGCGCCTTCCTCTGTTTCCTGGCCTACAACTTCTTCTTCATCCATCCGCGTTTCACTTTCTACATTTCGGCCGGCCAGGGCGTCACGACGGTGGCGATGTTCCTGGTCGCGGCCCTGGTCTGCGGCCGTCTCGCCAACCGGCTGCGCAACCAGGTCATCCTGCTGCGCGCCGCGCATGCGCATACGGAAGCCTTGCAGGGGCTGGGCCAGCAACTGGCCGCCGCCGCCGATGAAGGCGAGGTGTATCGCGCCGGGCTGCGTGCCTTGCGCGCGACCCTGGATGCCGATGTGGTGGTGCTCGCCGCGGACGAACTCAACGGCCGCCTGTCCGAAGTCGCCGCCGATCCGAAAACGGCGGCGCTGGATCTTCCGGCGCGCGCCGCCGCCGACTGGAGCCTGGCGCACCAGCAGCCGGCCGGCCGCGGCACCGACACGCTGCAAGGCGTGCCTTGGTGGTGCCTGCCTTTGAGCGTCGCCGAACGTCAGCTCGGCGTGGTCTGCCTGCGCCTGCCGGCGCAGCCGGAGCGCCTGCCGCCGGACACGATCAGCCTGGTGCAAGCCATGGTGCGCAGCCTGGGCGATGCGCTCGCGCGCACCCGTCTGGTGGGACAGTTGGAAACGGCGCGCGTGCAGGGCGAAACGGAGCGACTGCGCGCCGCGCTGCTGTCGTCGGTGTCGCACGACCTGCGCTCGCCGCTGGCCACGATCGTCGGCAGCGCCGAAAGCCTGAGCGCCTACCGCGACCGCCTTTCGCCGGACGACCAGGCGGCGCTGGCGGAAAACATCCTGCTCGAAGGGCAGCGCCTGGACCGATACATCCAGAACCTGCTCGACATGACGCGACTGGGCCATGGCACGCTGACGATCGAACGCGAGTGGATCGCGCTCGACGAGATCTGCGGCGCGGTATTGCCGCGCCTGCGTACGCTCTATCCGGCGGTCGAGGTCTTGCTCGACCTGCCCGCCAGATTGCCCTTGCTGCACGTGCATCCGGCCCTGATCGAGCAGGCGCTGTTCAACGTGCTGGAGAACGCCGCCAAGTTCTCGCCGCCGGGCGAACCGATCGTGCTGTCCGCCGGATGCGACGGCCAGGACCTGTGGATGGAGATCCGCGACCATGGCCCGGGCATTCCGGCCGACGAGCGCGACCGCATCTTCGACATGTTCTATTCGGTCGAACGCGGCGACCGCAACGACCGCTCCAAGCCCGGTACCGGGCTGGGGTTGTCGATCTGCCAGGGCATGGTGGCTGCGCACGGCGGCACGGTGAAAGCCTTGCCCGGCACCGACGGCCGAGGCGCTACCATTCGCATCGTACTGCCGTTGCCCTTGCCGCCGGCGGACGCGCCCAAGGAGTAGCCGTGGCGAACGGTCATTCGCTGTTGATCATCGACGACGAACCGCAGATCCGGCGCATGCTGCAGATCGGTCTGCGCGCGCAGGGCTACCAGGTGCACGAGGCCGGCAAGGGCAGCGAGGGTCTGGCGATCGCCGCCAACCACAATCCGGACCTGGTCATTCTCGACCTCGGTCTGCCCGACATGGACGGCATGGAGGTTTTGCGCGAACTGCGCGCCTGGTCGAGCGTACCGGTGGTGGTGCTGTCGGTGCGTTCGCAGGAAAGCGAGAAGGTCGCGGCGCTCGATGCCGGCGCCAACGATTACGTGACCAAACCCTTCGGCGTGCAGGAGCTGTCGGCTCGTTTGCGCGTGCTGCTCCGGCAGCGCGCCGACGGCGAAAGCGCGCCCGTATTCGACGACGGCAATCTGCGCATCGACCTGGGCCGCCGCCTGGTCACGCTCAAGGGCGCACCGCTGGTGCTCAGCCGCAAGGAATGGGCGCTGCTGGCGATGCTGCTGCGCCACGCCGGACGCGTGGTGACACAACCCCAGTTGCTCACCGAGCTATGGGGACCGCAGCACAAGGAAGACACGCACTACCTGCGCATCCTCGTGGCGAAATTGCGCGGCAAGATCGGCGACGATCCGGCCGCCCCGCGCTACATCCAGACCGAGGTGGGCGTGGGGCTTCGATTCATCGCACAATGAGGCGGCCTCGTCCGCCCGGGCGCGACCGATCCCACGCACCGACATTGCCATGACCGAGCCAATGACACCGCTCCTGCGAGCGAGCTTCAACCCGCTCATTCGCCCCTATCTTGTCCTCTACGTGGGATCGATGATGGCGATGACCATCGTCCTCCTGCCGCTGGCCGTGCTCTGGTTCTGCGGCCTCGGCCAATGGTGGGCGCGGCATTATTTCGACAAGCTCGAATGCGATGTCGGCGCCACCGAGCTGCGTTTCCGCAAGGGCATCATCTTCCAGGTCGAGAAGACCATCCCGCTCGAAAACATCCAGGACGTCACCTTCATCGAAGGACCGCTGCTGCGGCAATTCCACCTCAGCATCCTGAAGTTCGAAACGGCCGGCCAAAGCGCCGGCCAGGCCCACGACATGCGCCTGATCGGCGTGATCGACGCGCACGAACTTCGCACACGCATCCTGGAGCGGCGGGAATCCCTGCGGAACCGGCGTTCCGCACAGCCGTCGCCCAATGAGGCAACAGGCGCCGAAAGCCTCGCCGTCCAGAAGCAAATCCTCGCGCGCCTGGACGAGGTTCTGGCCTTGCTGCGCGACCGCGGCTGAATGATCGACGGAGCCGAACCCGATCGGCCGTCGCAAGCGATGCCACTGCGAAACAGACGAAGCTACCTCGCGGTCATGGACCCGTCGTTCGCGACCGTGGCTGCGACGCGACCGTCCAGCGCGATGTCGAAACCGGCCCCATCCGCACGCGCGACGACGCTTGTCGCCCGCGCCTTGCACAATGGCCGCGCCTGCGCCGCGTCGCGGGTAGCGCTTCGCAGGGGCGGCGCATAGCTGTTCGCCGCCGTCGCCGTGGCGGAGGACCATTCGTAATTGAAGTGCGCCGAATAGTCGGCGCGCCCGCCCCAGAAACTGCCGGTCAAGGGCCGGACCAGCAGGCAGGAAAGCGAGATGCGCCGGCCGTTCGCTTCGGCGCTGGCGAGCACGATGGTTTCCTCACCGACGTAACTCTTCGAATCGCGATAGACCTTGAAAGGCAGCGAGACCGCCTCCTTCGCCGTTTCGGCGGCATCGGAGCAGGCGGTCGCGAGCAGGACCAGCGCGAGCGGAATCCAGCGGCGCAAACGCGACACTGAACCGTACGCAGCCCTTTCGGCACGGACCCGCATCAGCCCAACCTCCTGGCTTCCTGCACGCCCGGCACGGCATTGAGGCGGCCGAGCAATTCGCTGAGCTGCTGGAAGTCGTTGACGTTCAGCGCCACGCGCACCTCGGCCAGACCGCGGGTCGGATCGACCTGCGAGTTCATGCCGAGGATATTGATCTCGGCCTGCGCGATCAGGTTCGTCAGGTCCTTCAACAGCCATTTGCGGTCGTAGGCGCGGATCAGCACGTTGACCTCGTAGCGCGAGCCGGCGACGCGGCCCCAGTTCACCGGCAGGGCGCGCTCGGGCTTGCTCGCGATCAGGCGCTCGACGCTGGCGCAGCCCTGGCGATGCACGCTGACGCCGCGTCCCTGCGTCAGGTAACCGACGATGGGATCGCCCGGCACCGGTTGGCAGCAGCGCGCGAGTTGCACGAGCAGGTTGCCGACGCCTTCGACGGTGAAACGACTGCCGTCTTCCCTGCGCGGCTTGCGCGGCGCGCTGCGCGATGGCGCGGCCGGCGCAGCGTGTTGCGCCTGCGCATGGTCGTGCAGGGCGCGACTGACCTGGCTCGGGCCGATATCGCCCAGCGCCAGCGCGACATGCAGTTCTTCCAGCGAAGCGAGGCGAAACTTCTCCAGCACCGGCGCGAGATCGGCGTGCAGCATCGCGATCTTGCGCAGTTCCTTTTCCAGCAATTCGCGCCCCGCCTGCAAGTTGCGGGCGCGGTCGAGCTTGTGGAACCAGGCGCGCACCTTGTCGCGCGCCCGGCCGGTGGCGAGGAAGCCATTGGCCGGCAACAACCAGTCGCGGCGCGGTTCACCGGTCTTGCCGGTGATGATCTCGACGCGGTCGCCGCTGCCGGGCTGGAAATCGAGCGGCACGATGCGGCCGTTGACCTTGGCGCCGCGGCAACGATGTCCGACCTCGGTATGGACCGAATAGGCGAAGTCGAGCACGGTGGCGCCTTTCGGCAAGTCCACCACCTCGCCGCGCGGCGTCAGCAGGTAAACGCGGTCTTCGATCAGCTCGGTGCTGAATCCGGCGAGCAGGCCGGC